>DASXJI010000280.1:0-2498 GCA_036497495.1 Mycobacterium sp. | reverse complement strand
GCGCTGAACACGTCAACATCACGGGCATCTGCCATTGCCGAAACTTCGCGCACGAGACGGCTTTTGCCTATGCCAGACGAGCCGACGACGCCGACCACCGCGCCGTGGCCATCGATTGCACGCTTCAGCAACCCTGCCACGACGGACATTTCCCACTGACGACCGATCAGATCCGGCTGCGGCAATGGCGGCCGAACCGCTACCGGGTCATCTTCGTCGGCAATGTCGTCGAGGTCGAGCAGCGACAGCAGCGCGGGCATTCCGGCAAGCTCGGTCACCGCATCCCAACATGTCCGGCACTCGTCCAGGTGTGCCTCGAATTCACGCCTGTCCGTCTCGGACAAAGACCCCAGCACGTAGGCCGCGTCCCAGTGTGCGTACTTGTCGCCGTCTTCTTCGCGCGATCCAGGGACGTGTCCTCCCTGCCCCGAAACGGCGGTCATGGTGCCACTCCCATCTCCTGCAGAGTTTGCTGCAGCGCTCGCAGCGCGTGATGCAGCCGCGACTTCACGGCGCCTTCGGCGATGCCCAGGTCGGCGCCGATTTGTGCGGTTGTCCAGCCGTGATAATACGCGCGTCGAACCATTGCCCGATCCTCCGCAGACAGCCGCGCGAACGCAGCAGCGACCAGTGTCCGGTTGGTTTCCGGAACGTCCATAACCAGCCTTCCGGTGGTATCACGGTTGCGGCGCCGTTTTGGTTCAAGACCATCGCTAGCAAGTGGTCAACGTGCGAGGCCGGCTGCCCTGCGATCAGCGAGCCGCAGAATCGCAAAACCGTGCGCCTTCGCGTGGCGGGGTGCCGCGAGCACAAGGTTCGCTCAAAGCGACCCTTCGAGCTGTTAGTTGTTACGAATTCGGCGCACCGCCAAAGCGGCGGCAAGCGCTGCAATCCCGGCCAGCGAGATCACTACCGCGGGCTTCTTGACGAAGCCGATCACCCGCGCTTTGGCGTCATCGGCGAGTCGGCGGGGATTGGCGCGCACAGCCAGCGAGTCGACGGTCGATGCGAGCTGGTCGCGGGCCTTGTCGATGTCTTGCTTGATGGTGTCGGGATCCCGCTCGGCCACTCTCGTCCTCCCTGTCGTCGGCGAACCCTGACCAGCTCGGTCTAGGTTGGTGCCTGCCGATCTACCCTAGATCAGCCGGTACTCATCCCACCTGCCAGTGAACAGAAAGGCAGCTCATTGACCGACACCGACCGCCTTGCGCCGGGCGACAAAGCGCCCGCCTTCACCCTTCCTGACTCCGACGGCAACAAAGTCTCGCTGGCCGACTACAAAGGGCGTCGCGTCATCGTCTACTTCTACCCCGCGGCGTCGACGCCCGGATGCACCACGCAGGCCTGCGACTTCCGCGACAACCTGGGCGAGCTCAGCGGAGCCGGCCTCGATGTCGTCGGCATCTCCCCCGACAAGCCAGAGAAGCTGGCCAAGTTCCGTGATGCCGAAGGCCTGACGTTTCCGCTGCTGTCTGACCCCGAGCGCAAGGTGCTGACGGCCTACGGCGCCTACGGCGAAAAGAAGATGTACGGCAAGACCGTTCAGGGCGTGATCCGCTCGACCTTCGTCGTTGACGAGAAGGGCAAGATCGCCGAAGCGCAGTACAACGTGAAGGCCAGCGGACACGTCGCCAAGCTGCGCCGTGACCTATCGGTCTAGGGCCGCAGGAGGCCACAGCTTGAAAGTCGACCGACCGCCGGAATTCCATACGGTCACCCCGCGCATGGTCGTGAGCGACGCCGCGGGTGCGGTCGAGTTCTTGCGCACGGTCTTCGACGCCGTCGGCGAGGTACACGCCGAGCGTCCGACGGAAGTGCGCATCGGTGACTCTCTTGTCATGGTGACCTCAGCCACCGAGCGCGAACCGTTCCCAGCTTTCCTCTACGTGTACGTCGACGATGCGGACCTGGCCTATAACCGAGCCCTCAACGCGGGAGCAGTGAGTCTGGAGGCGCCGTTCAACACACCGTACGGCGACCGGCGGGCCATGGTCCGCGACCCGTTCGGCAACGTCTTCCAGATCGCGCACCGCACCGACAACGGGTAAATGTTGTCGGCTGGTCCAGTCCCGATCAACCCAGATTCGCCAGCAGTAACGCCTCGGCGGTGGCGGCCCGTTCCAGCACGCCGAGATCCAGGCTCTCGTCGACGCTGTGCGCCTGCGTCGCCGGATCCCCCACGCCGGTGACGAGGATCGCCGCTTTCGGGAACGCGGCGGCGAATTCGGCGATGAACGGGATCGAACCGCCCATCCCCATGTCGATTGGCTCGGTACTGCTGCATCGAAACCTTCAAGAGGTCTTCGGCGAGGGCAATCCGGCTCGCCGCCGGGCCGCGGGGCTGCCTCGTTGAGAACCTCTTCCCGGATCAGCCTGGCATCCGACGCGATATGCCTCCATCAACGCTGGCAGGGATTCCCGGAGAGGGCTCGTCGAGCAGGACCTTCCGCAGATCCGCCGCGAACTGCGCTGCGCCCTCGGCGTCGAACAGGGCGCGG
>DASXJI010000279.1:0-2568 GCA_036497495.1 Mycobacterium sp. | reverse complement strand
CCACCCTTGCGAACCGGGCTGATCGTGACTTTGCCGGCGCTGCCCGACGCCTCCAGCATCTGCCCGTTGCCCAGGTAGATGGTGACGTGCTGGCCACCGCCCGGGCCGTAGAAGATCAGATCCCCGCGCTTGGCCTGCGACGGTGGGATGTGACGGCCGGCGTTGTACTGGTCACCGGAGAACCTCGGTAGCAGCACTCCCACGCCGGCGAAGCTGTACCGGACCAGTCCCGAGCAGTCGAAGCCGACGGTGTTGGCGCCGGAGTCGATGCCTTTACTCGGCGAGTTGGGCGTGCCGCCCCCCCACGAATACGGCACGCCCATCTGCGACGACCCGCGACGGATCACGTACTCGACGGCCTGCCGGCCGTAGACCCGCGGTATTCCGTTCGCGCTGGTGGTTTTAGGGCCCAGGTTGATTCCAAGGCCGCTGAGGAACTGCTGCCCCAGACCGAGGGTCGTCTGGGTGGCGTTGGCGGTGGCCTGCAGCGACTGGTTGGCGATGGCGACCGGGTCGCCCGGCGCGCCGGCGCTGATCACCGGCGGCAGCGTCGGGTCCCAGGAGCCGTCTTCGGCGTTAGCCGGAACCGCCAGTCCGAGTAGCAGACTGAAGGCAGCAAGCACCGACCAGACCAGCCTGGTCCAGCGAAAGCCCTTGAAGTCCCCCCGGCGCATAAACCCTTTCACGCGTCAGTATTCGATGTAACGGATCACATAGGGCGTCATGCCGCTGGTCCGGACCGGTGCGACACGAACCTTCAGGCCGACGTCGGGCGCCTCGAGCATCTGCCCCTGACCGAGGTAGATCGTCACGTGCTGGCTGCCGCCGGGGCCGTAGAAGATCACGTCGCCACGGCGCATCTGTGAGACCGGGATCTTGCGGCCCAGGTCGTACTGCGAACCGGAGTAGTGCGGCAGCTTGATGCCCACGCCGGCGAACGAGTACAGCACCAGACCAGAGCAGTCGAAACCGGTTGTGCCTGAGCCGGATCCAATGCCCTTGCCGGGTCCGGCGGCGGTGCCACCACCCCATGAGTACGGCACGCCCAACTGCGACAGGCCGCGCCGGATCACGTACTCGGACGCTTGCCGTCCGTAGACCCGGGGGATCTTGCCGTTGGTGAAACCGGTTGGCGTGGGAGCCAGCCCCAACTGCTGCAGGAAGCTGCGGCCCATGTTGGACGTGACTTCCGATGAGGTCGACATCGTCCCGAGGACCTTGTTGAGAATCGCAATCGGGTCACCTGGGACATTGGCGCTGGGCACCTGCGGCAACGTCGGATCCCAAGCGCCATCCCAGTTTCCGCCGTTGCCCTGAGGCCGGTTGGGAGAACCCGGCGCACCCGGGTCCCATCGGTCAGACGACGCCGCCCGCGGTCCGGCATCCGGTCCGCCCGCGGATGCCGACCAGTTGCGGGCGGCGTCGAGTCTGGCTTGGGCGGCGTTACGCTCGGCGCCCAGTCGAGTGACTTCCTGTTGTTGTTCGCCGAACTTGTGCTGCGCGGAGGTCAGAGCCGCCACTGCCGCGTTCTGGCTGGATTGAGCGTCGGCTACGGCTTTATCGGCCTTCTGCTTGGCCAGCCGGGCGGTCGAATCCTTGTTCAACTGCTCGGTGCGGGCCCGTTGCAGGTTGTCCATCCCCTGCTGCGAGCTGGCGGCCAGCGTCTGACCGGCGGCCGCGGTCGCGATCATGTCGTCGGGGCTGGCCGCCGTGAGGTAACCGTCCGACGGCCCGTTGACGTAACTGGCCACAGCAAAACGGTCGAATCGCTTCTGGGCGACCGCGATTGCGGCATCGGCGTTTTTGACCGATTGCCGGCTGGCCTCGACGTCGTGTTGGGCGGCCGTCGCGTTGTCGCGCGCGGTCTCGACGTCAACCACCGCCTTGTTGACACTTTCTTCCTCGGTCTGGATTTGCGCGTTGAGATCCTCCAGGCGCTGATTGGCCTGTGCCACGTCGGCGATCAGTTTGGCCATCGTGTCCGGGTCGGCCTTGGCCAGACCGGGTGTGCCCAGCAACAGCGCCACGCAGATCATCGCCGGACCCACGCGATGGGTGAACGCAGCAGCCCCTCGGAAAGACGAGCCGCGGCAGGTGCGTCTCATACGACTCGGGTCTCCTTGGCTCAACGCGGGCGGACGGCGTCGGCCCCAGCAATCACTGGAAGCACGAATAAACCAAAAGCATCCCTTGCACCGTAAGTCACATCTGAACCAATAGAAACTTATGTCACAAATTACAAACCTGTTCTTCTGTCAACTGTGACCCTATGGTGACATCACCAATTTGCCAGCGACGCGGTGCAGGTGCCGGCGCTATGCGACATACGCGGAATAAAGCGAGTTAGACGCTTCGATCAGTGTCGTTGTGAACTGCTTCGGCGCTTCCTTGCGAAGTTGCTGACCGTCTCGCCCGCAGCTGCATGAATCGCGCTCCGACCACCGCCGCCAGTACACCGATCAACACAACGATGGTGAATCCGGTCCATGGAAACTGCGGCGTCTCGAGCTGATGCAGGAAATTCTGCGCAGACACCACCGTGTTACTGGTTTTGGCGTTGTCTTCGCC
>DASXJI010000278.1:0-14394 GCA_036497495.1 Mycobacterium sp. | reverse complement strand
CCGATCAGCATCGAACCGGAATCGCCCATGAAGATCTTGGCCGGATGGAAGTTGTGCGGCAAAAAGCCCAGACAGGCTCCGGCCAGCACCACCGAGATGACGGCGGGCGGGTAGAACAACACGTCACCGCCGTGGTCGCGCAACAGTCCGACGGAGAACATGCAGATCGCCAGCGCGGTGATGAGTCCTAGTCCGGCGGCCAGCCCGTCCAGACCGTCGACGAAGTTCATCGCGTTGACGATTGACACGGTCAGCGCCAGCGTGAGCAGGATCGACGATGCCTGGTCCAGCACGATGGTCCCCACCCCACCCAACGGGATGTAGAGAACGCTCCAGGCAACCCCCATCGTCACCAGCACGCTGGCCGCGGTGATCTGACCGGCGAACTTCGTCAGCGCATCGAGCCCCCAGCGGTCGTCGATCAGGCCGATGCCCATGATCAGCCCACCGGCCCACACCACCGCGGGCATGCCCGTGGAGTAGACGAAACCGCGGGTGAGGGCCGGAAGCTGCGATGCGAGGAACACCGCCGCGACGACCCCGATGTACATTGCCAGACCGCCCATCCGTGGGGTGGGCGTCACGTGCACATCGCGTTCGCGCGGATAGGCCACCGCGCCGAATCGGGTCGCCATCACTCGCACCGGCCCGGTCACGAAGTAGGTGATGATCGCGGCGGTCAGACCGACGAGCGCGAGCTCACGCAGCGGGACACCGGCACCACGATCGGCCAGTGCGAGCAGACCTCCGGCGAGGTTGTCGGCACCGCTGACCATCCGAAAAACCGTAATGCACCGCCCTGAGATCGAACTGAGGCGCCTGCCAGGTCAGCCGGACAAACTCGCGGCATCCAGGCCGAGCACCTCGCCGATCCTCGCGGCACTGACCGGGCCGGCTCGCAAGATGCGCGGTTCGGGACCGGTCAAGTCCAGGATCGTCGAGGCGGCCTGCCGGGCCGACGGCCCGGCATCGAGATAGACGTCGACACGATCGCCCAACTGCTGGCGGGCGTTCTCCGCGTCCACCGCCGGCGGCCGGCCGGACACGTTGGCGCTGGATACCGCCATCGGCCCGACCTCGCGCAGCAATTCGATCGCGACGGGGTGCAACGGCATGCGCAGCATCACCGTGCCCCGAGCGTCGCCGAGATCCCACAGCACCGATGGCGCCTGCCGGACCACCAGACTCAGCGCGCCGGGCCAGAACGCGCGGATCAGGTCGCGCATCGCCTCCGAGACCGAAAGGGCCAGGCCGTCGATCGTGTGCCACGAGCCGACCAGCACCGGAACCGGCATGTCGCGGCCGCGGCCCTTGGCGGCCAGCAGCCCGGCCACCGCCGCGCCGTCAAAAGCGTCAGCGCCCACGCCGTACACCGTGTCGGTCGGAAGAACCACCAGCCCACCGTTTTTGACTGCCGCGGCCGCCGATGCGATTCCGCGAGAACGTTGTTCGGGGTCGGTGCAGTCGATGACGTCGCTCATCACCGACCGCCCTTCATGCGGGCCGTCACGAATCGGGGTCGTCCGGTCAGATCGTTTCGGCCCACGATATCGTCGAAATACTCTGTGCTGCTGATCGTTTCAGCAGTCACTGAAGACGTGGTGTCGTCATGCTCGACAGCGAACAGGCCGCCGGGGCGTAACAAGCGTCCAGCGAGCCGGGCGACGGCCGGAATCACCGCCATGCCGTCCGGGCCCCCGAACACAGCATGTGGTGGATCATGTTCAGTCACTTCGGGTTCGAGCTCTGCGTCATCCGGCACGTAGGGCGGGTTGGACACCACGAGATCGACTAGGCCATGAAGCTCGGTCAGCAGACCCGAGTCGGTGACGTCGGCACACACGAACTGCACCGTAGTGCCGGCGGCGTTTCTGCGCGCGTAGTCAAGCGCGGCATCGGAGTCGTCGAGGCCGATCACCCGTGCGTCAGGCCAATGCCGCGCCAGTGCGAGCGCCAGCGCGCCTGAACCGGTGCAGACGTCGACGACGACGGGTTTGGCCGGAAGAGTCTGCGCGACCGCCCATTCCAGCATCGCCTCGGTTTCCGGGCGCGGGATGAAGACCCCGGGACCGACGGACAGCATCAATGGCCCGAACGCGGCGGTGCCGGTGAGGTGCTGCAGGGGCACGCGGCGGGATCGCGCGGCGACCGCGGCGTTGTAGTGGTCGAAGAACACGTCGTCGGGCGGGCCGAGCAGTGACAGCCGGCCGCGCTCGGTGCCGGCGAAGTGCGCCGCCAATTCCTCGGCGTCGTAACGCGCGGAGTCGATTCCAGCGTCTGCGAGCAGCGTCGTCGCGGAGTCGATCGCGGAGCGCAGCCGGGTTGTCATGCCTGCTGCAGCCGGGACTGCTTGTCGGCGGCGCTCAGAGCGTCGAAGAGTGCGTCGACGTCGCCATCGAGAAGCTGATCGAGATTGTGTGCCTTGTACCCGATGCGATGATCGGTCACCCGGTTCTCCGGAAAGTTGTAGGTGCGGATGCGTTCGCTGCGGTCCACGGTGCGGATCTGGCTGGCCCGGTCCGCGGACGCGTCGGCCAGCGCCTGCTCTTCGGCTAACGCCTGCAGCCGGGCGGCGAGCACCAGCATCGCGCGCGCCTTGTTCTGCAGCTGCGAACGCTCGTTTTGACAGGTGACGACAATTCCGGTGGGCAGGTGCGTGATTCGGACCGCCGAGTCGGTGGTGTTGACGCCCTGGCCGCCCTTTCCGGACGACCGGTAGACGTCGATGCGCAGATCCGACTCGTCGATCTGCACCGCACCCACTTCTTCGGGCTCTGGATAGACCAGCACGCCCGCCGCCGAAGTATGAACGCGGCCTTGGGATTCGGTGACCGGCACCCGCTGCACGCGGTGCACGCCGCCTTCGAATTTCAGGCGCGACCACACGCCGTCGGCCGTGTCACCCTTGCTTGCGATCGTCAGCGTCGCATCTTTGTAGCCACCCAAATCCGAGTGGGTCTCGTCCAAGACCGTCACATTCCAGCCGTGCCGCTCCGCATAGCGGATGTACATCCTGGCCAGGTCAGCGGCGAAGAGCGCCGATTCCTCGCCGCCCTCACCGGATTTGACCTCGAGCACCACATCGTCGGCGTCGTGCGGGTCGCGTGGCGCCAGCATGTCGCTCAGCTTGGTCTCCAACTCATCGACCCGGGTTTCCAGCTCGATGACTTCGTCGGCGAACGACGCGTCATCGACGGCGAGTTCGCGCGCGGTCTCCAGATCGTCGCGCGCCGACGTGAGCTGGCGGTGGGCCGCGACGATCGGGGCCAGTTGCGCGAACCGGCGCCCGACTTTGCGCGCGTTGGCGGGATCGTTGTGCAGCTCGGGATCAGACAGCTGACGCTCGAGGTCGGCATGCTCGGCCACCAGCGTGTCAATCGCCTGAGTCATGCTCCTCCTTCCGCGCGAGCCGGTTCAACTCCGAACGCAAAACGACGCCCGTCCTGCGCGGTGAACGCGACAGTTCGGGCGTCGATCCTGCTACTTGTCGGCCGAGGCTTCCTTCTCGGCACCGGCCTTGCGCTTGCCGTAACGCCGCTCGAAGCGAGCGACCCGGCCACCGCTGTCCAGAATCTTCTGCTTACCCGTGTAGAACGGGTGGCACTGCGAGCAGACCTCGACCACGATGTGGCCATTTTCCTTGGTGCTGCGGGTCTGGAACGTGTTGCCGCAACCGCAGACCACGGTGGTCTCGCCGTAAGCGGGATGAATGTCAGCTTTCATGGTGTCCTCTTCAGTAGTCGGTCGCCGGGTCGCCCAATGTGCTGGTCATCGAAGGACGTGAACCGGAACCTGAACTTCGGCTGTTGATTATGCCAGCTCAGCCGCTGTGTCCCTAAACGCCTGCCACCGTCCGCGCATTCCCGGCGCGGCGCCGACGCTAACCCGGGCTGACCTGGGCGTTGCTGCAACGGTCGACGACGGCATAACTCGTG
Source organism: Mycobacterium sp. (assembly GCA_036497495.1). Classification (GTDB taxonomy): domain Bacteria; phylum Actinomycetota; class Actinomycetes; order Mycobacteriales; family Mycobacteriaceae; genus Mycobacterium. Next base: position 10,459 of record DASXJI010000278.1, on the reverse strand, counting down.
TCGCGACCGACCCGAGTCCACAGCAGACCGCCGTCAGGGGTGCTGCCCTGCGCGGTCAGCCGCCGCTTGAGGATCTTGTTGGTGGCGGTAGTCGGCAGGCTGTCGGTGATCCAGACGTGCCGCGGCCAGGCCTTGGGTGAAAGATCGGGCTGGCCTGCCAGAAATCGGCTGAATTCGGCCGGCGTCAGCTCGGCGCCGTCCATCAGCACCAACGCCGCCATCACCTGGTCCCCCACCTGCTCATCGGGTACCGCGTATACCGCGACCTGGCTGACTGCCGGCAGTCGCTGCAGGATCCGCTCGATCGGCGCGGTCGTCATGTTCTCGCCGTCCACCCGCAACCAATCGCCGCTGCGGCCGGCGAAGTAGATCCAGCCCTCGGCGTCGCGGTAGGCCAGGTCGCCGGACCAGAACATGCCGTTCCGCAAGCGCGCGTCGGTGGCCTCCTTGTCGTTGTAATAGCCGGCGAACAGGCCCGCGCCGGTGGTGTTGACCAACTCGCCGATCGCGTCGTCGGGATTGATCAGTGTGCCGTGGTCATCGAATTCGGCCACCGCGCATTCGGCGAGCGTGTCGGAGTTGTAGATGCTCACACCCGGAAACCCTTGTCCCAGTGAGCCGGGCGGGCAGCCGTCCTCGCGGGTGATGATGATCGCGCCTTCGCTGGAGCCGAAGCCGTCCCACACGGTGCAATCGAAACGCCTACTGAATTCAGCAATATCGCGGTCGCTGGCCTCGTTGCCGAACGCGACCCGCAGCGGGTTGTCGGCGTCGTCGGGCTGCTCGGGAGTGGCCAGCACGTAGGCCAACGGCTTGCCGACGTAGTTCATATAGGTAGCGCCGTACCGACGTAGATCGGACAGCAGACCGGACGCCGAGAAGGTGGCGGGCACCATCGCCGAGCCGGAGCCGACCGCCACGCTCCAGCCGGCGAGCAGGGCATTGGAGTGAAAGAGCGGCATCGACAGGTAGCAGACGCCCGACGAATCGACATCGAAACGGCCGATCAGGTTGGCGCCGGCGAAGATAACGGTCAGGTGAGTTATCTGGACTGCCTTGGGCTCGCCGCTGGTTCCCGAGGTGAAGATCATCATGAGCGTGTCGGTCGGGGCGACCTCGCGATACGGCACCAGGGGTCCGGCCGCCGCGAGCAGGCCCGACCACGCGTCGCTGCTGGGGGCACGCCCCCTCGCCGCTGCGCGGCTGCGGGTACCCCCACCCGCTTGCGGGGGAACCTCCAGAACGCGAACTCCGGGCAGATCCAGTCCGTCGAGCAGCCCGCGATGGTCGGGATCGGTGAGCAGTATTTGGCAGTCGGCGCGCACGATGTCTTTGGCCAGCGCCGCGCCGCGCCGGGTGTCGTTGATGCCACACAACACGTAACCACCGAGTGCGGCCGCCGCCATCGCGGTGAGCATCTCGGGTGTGTTGCCCAGCAGCGCGCCGACGTGCAGGGGGCGCTTGGGATCGGCGATGCCGATCAAGGCGGCGGCGGACGCCGAGGCGTCCGCCAGATGCTCACGCCAGGTCCATACCCGATCGCCGTATTTGACCGCAGGCGTGGAGTCGCCAATGCGGGTACGAAGCAGTTGCTGAATAGTGTCCGCCACGGCTCACCGCTTTCCCGTCGGATTCGACAGGCGCAGGGTACCGCCGCAGGGTGAGCTGCAAAGCGGGACGGGAGATGTTGCTCGGCTGAGGCGGTGTGCTAATCGCCGGTCTAGTCGTTGTCCATGCCCGGTGTGGTCTTGGACACCTGAACCAGGAACTCGTAGTTGTTCTTGGTCTTTCGCAGTTGGGACATCAACAGGTCGATGGCTTGGTGCGAATCCAGTCCCGACAGCACGCGGCGCAGCTTGTGCACGACCGAGAACTCGTCTGGCGACAGCAGCAATTCGTCCTTACGAGTACCCGACGGGTTCACGTCGACGGCGGGGAACACCCGACGCTCGGAGATCTTGCGGTCGAGCTTGAGCTCGGCGTTACCCGTCCCCTTGAACTCCTCGAAAATAACTGTGTCACCAGTGGATCCGGTCTCGACCATCGCGGTGGCGATAATCGTCAACGATCCGCCCTCCTCGATGTTGCGGGCGGCGCCGAGGAAACGCTTCGGCGGGTAGAGCGCCGTCGAGTCGACACCACCGGACAGGATGCGGCCCGACGCCGGCGACGCGTTGTTGTACGCGCGGCCCAGCCGGGTGATCGAGTCGAGCAGCACGACGACGTCTTTGCCCTGTTCCACGAGTCGCTTGGCGCGCTCGATGGCCAGCTCGGCGACCGACGTGTGGTCTGACGGCGGCCGGTCGAACGTCGAGGCGATGACCTCACCCTTGACCGAACGCGTCATGTCGGTGACCTCTTCAGGCCGCTCGTCGACGAGCACGACCATCAGGTGGCATTCGGGGTTGTTCACGGTGATCGCGTTGGCGATGCTCTGCAGGATCGTCGTCTTACCGGCCTTCGGCGGCGACACGATCAGGGCGCGCTGGCCCTTACCGATCGGCATGATCAGGTCGATGATCCGCGTGGTCAGCCGGTCACCCGTGGTTTCCAGCCGCAGCCGCTGGTTAGGGTACAACGGCGTCAACTTGGAGAAATCGGGACGCGTCTTGACGTCCTCGACTGGCCCACCATTGACGGTGTCCAAACGCACCAACGGGTTGAACTTCTGCCGCTGGTTGGGTTGTTCACCGTCCTTGGGCACCCGCACCGCACCGGTCACCGCGTCGCCGCGGCGTAGGCCGTTCTTACGCACCATGTTCATCGACACGTAGACGTCGTGCGGGCCGGCGAGATAACCGGACGTGCGCACGAACGCGTAATTGTCGAGCACGTCGAGGATGCCGGCAACCGGCTGAACGACGTCGTCTTCGCGCAGTTCGGTGTCACCACCGCCGCCGCCGTCGCCCGGGCGATCGCCGCGACGCCGGCGTTCCCGGAATCGGCGGCCGCGGCGGCCGCCGCGGCCATCACCGTCGTCGTCTTGCTGGTTCTGGTTCGAGCCGCCGCGGTTCTGTTGTCCGCCGGAGTTCTGTCGGTCGCCGCCACGGTCGGAGTCCTTGTCGGACTCGCGGTCGTCGGACTTGTCCTGCTGGTCGCGGGCGGGCTTGTCGTTCTCGTTCTGTTGCTTCTTGTCGTTCCGGCGGTTCTGCTCCCCCGCCTTGTCGCCGGAGGAGGGCCGCTCGCCGGAATCGGTGCGCGGTGCGTCCTCGACCGCGGATTCGCTGCGGTTGTTGGCGGCCTTGGTGTCGTGGTCGTTCTCTGATTCGGCGCCGGCGCCACCGTTGGGTGACGCGCCGTTGGCGTGGCCGCCCCGGCGGGTTTCCCGGATCGCGGCGATCAGTTCGCTTTTGCGCATTCCCGAGGTGCCCTTGACGCCGGACCGATTGGCCAGTGCGCGCAGTTCGGGAAGCACCATGGTTGCCAGTGAGCCGTCCGACGCGCTCGAGTGGGCGTCGTTCTCGCTGGAAGTATCTGGGGTCACGGGGTTGGACAGCTTGTCATTTTCAGTGCTGTCGCCGGCCGTAACGAGGTCCGTATCAGTCACGGATTTCCTTTCTCTCCCTCGCTGATCGAATCAAGCGAGGGGTTCGTGGCATTCGGCCAATTCGCCGAGTGCTGCCAAAGATCGACTCTGCAACGGTGATTGCCAGGAATGGCGGTTTCAATGGCGAACCATCGTCCACGAGAAGAATTTGGTGTTCGTCCTAGTGTCGACGCAGATGCAGATGCTGCGATTGCTGGACGGCTCCGAGGATAACCTGCTTCGATGCTGGAAGCAAGAAGACCCTCCGCCACGTCTGTGGACGCTAGCTGGGAACTGCTACTCCTGAACTCCAGCGTACGCCATCGCCTGCCGTCATTTCGCTGACCGCGAATCCGTTTGCAGCGGCATAGTCGAGCACCTCTGCGGGCAGATCAGCCGCCGTACTCAGCGCGATCACCGCCGGACCAGCGCCGGAAAGCACAGCTGCGAAGTTGTAACGGCGCAATAGCCACAGAAATTCCGCCGACGAGGGCATCGCGGGCCCGCGCTGCGGCTGGTGGAGCACGTCTTCGGTGGCGGCCATCAGCAGGTCAGGCCGCTCGGTGAGCGCCACCACCAGCAGGGCCGCACGGCTGACGTTGAAACGGGCGTTCTCGTGGCTGACCTGCGTGGGCAGCAACACTCGCGCCTCCACCGTCGACGAGCGCTCGGTGGGAATGGCCGGGAACAAGCGGATGTCGGGATGCAGCCGCAGCGGCACAGCCGAGTAAGCCGGCGGCCCGGCGCTTGAGTCGGTCCACGAGACCACCGCGCCACCCAGTACCGCCGCGGCTGCGTTGTCGGGATGCCCTTCGAATTCCGACGACAACTGAATCAGCTCAGCCTGGCTCAACGGTGTCAGACCGGCTTGTGCGAGAAGACCATTGACCGCGGCAAGCCCGCCGACCACTGCCGCCGCCGACGACCCAAGCCCGCGGGAGTGTGGGATTGCGTTGCGGCACCGCACTTTCAGGCCGGACGCGCCGACACCGGCGGCCTTCAGCCCGTGCTCGACCGCGCGGACCACCAGATGGCCGGAGTCGAGCACCAGCTCCCCGGAGCCCTCTCCCTCGACCTCGACGACCAGCCCGGAAGCGGTTGTCTCGACGATGATCTCGTCATAGAGACTCAGTGCCAGCCCGAGACTGTCGAAGCCCGGGCCCAGGTTGGCACTGGAGGCCGCGACCACCGAACTGGCCAGCAGCCCGGGAGCAAGCACTAGACCAACCCCAACTTCGCGACCACGGCGACGGGGTCGACGGGAACCGGCTCCACAGTCGGCATGTCCCGCAGCGCGGTGTCGGGATCCTTGAGGCCGTTACCGGTCACCGTGCACACCACAGTCGAACCCGCCTTGACCCAGCCGTCATCGACGGATTTGAGCAGACCCGCGATGCTGGCCGCCGAAGCGGGCTCGACGAAGACGCCCTCGGCGCCCGCCACCAGGTGATATGCGGCGAGAATCTCGTCATCGGTGGCGGCCAGGAACCGCCCGTTGGACTGTTCCTGCGCCGCGACCGCGGGCCCCCACGACGCCGGCGAGCCGATGCGGATCGCGGTGGCGATGGTCTCGGGATTGCGCACCGGTTCGCCGGACACCAACGGCGCCGCGCCGGCGGCTTGGGTGCCCAGCATGCGCGGCAGCTTGTCGATCACACCGTCAGCGTGGTACTCGGTGTAGCCCTTCCAGTACGCCGTGATGTTGCCCGCGTTGCCGACCGGCAGGGCATGAATGTCCGGTGCACAACCCAGCACGTCGACGATCTCGAACGCCGCCGTCTTCTGACCCTCGATGCGAACGGGGTTGACCGAGTTGACCAACGCGATCGTCGGAAAATCGGCGACGATTTTGCGGGCGACCTCCAGGCAGTCGTCGAAGTTGCCGTCGATCTGAATGATCTTGGCGCCGTGCATGAGGGCCTGCGCTAGCTTGCCCATTGCGATCTTGCCCTGCGGGATCAGCACCGCGCAGGTGATGCCGGCGCGGGCCGCGTACGCGGCCGCGGACGCCGACGTGTTCCCCGTTGACGCGCACAGCACCGCCTGCTGGCCGCGGGCCACCGCGTCGGTCACGGCCATTGTCATGCCGCGGTCCTTGAAGGAGCCGGTGGGATTGAGGCCCTCGACCTTGAGATGCACCGTGCACCCGGTCTTCGCCGACAGTCGGGGCGCGGGAATCAGCGGCGTACCGCCCTCGAACAGGGTGATGGGGACCCAGTCGTCGCCGACCGGCAACCGGTCCCGGTAAGCCTCGATCAGGCCGGGCCACCGCTGATGGATGGCGGCCTTGGACGAACTCATACGTTAGTTCCTTCCAGCCGCAGGACGCTGGCCACACCTTGCACCACGTCGAGTTCGGCCAGCGCGTCAACGGTTTCGGACAGTGCGGCGTCGGTGGCGGTGTGGGTGACCACGACGACGCGAGCGCCGATGCGGCGTCCGCCCTCGCCCACCACGCCCTCCTGGCGGACTTCGGCGATGCTGACTTCGCGCTTGGCGAATTCGGCCGCGACGGTGGCCAATACACCGGGCTTGTCCGCGACGTCCATGCTGACGTAATAGCGGGTCTCGATCACGCCCATCGGGGCGACCGGCAGCTGAGCGTACTTGGACTCTTTGGGCGCGCGGCTGCCCAGCACCCGGTTACGGGCCGCCATCACCAGATCGCCGGTCACCGCCGATGCGGTCGGCGCTCCGCCGGCCCCCTGGCCGTAGAACATCAGCCTGCCCGCGGCCTTGGCCTCGACCACTACGGCGTTGAACGCGCCGTTGACCGTCGCGAGCGGGTGCTCCAGCGGCACCAGCGCGGGGTACACCCGAGCCGAAACCCGCTGTTGCCCGTCGTCGGTGCTGATCCGCTCACAGATCGACAGCAGTTTGATCGTGCAGCCCAATGCGCGTGCCGACACGAAATCATCCGGGCTGATCTTGGTGATGCCCTCGCGATAGACGTCGTCGGCGGTCACCCGGGTGTGGAAGGCGATGGACGCCAGGATGGCGGCCTTCGCCGCGGCGTCGAAGCCTTCCACGTCGGCCGTCGGGTCCGCCTCGGCGTAGCCGAGCGCACTCGCGTCGGCCAGAGCACGCTCGTAGTCGGCGCCGGTGCTGTCCATCTCGGACAGGATGTAGTTGGTGGTGCCGTTGACGATGCCGGCCACCCGCTGCACCGTGTCGCCGGCCAGCGACTGGGTCAGTGGGCGGATGACCGGGATGGCCCCGGCCACGGCCGCCTCGAAATACAGGTCGACGCGGGCGTTTTCAGCAGCCTGGGCCAACTCTCCGGTGGAGACCGAGAGCAGGGCCTTGTTCGCCGTCACCACCGACTTGCCATGCTCGAGCGCGGCCAGGATCGCTTTACGCGACGGCTCGACCGGCCCCATCACTTCGATGACGATGTCGACGTCGTCGCGGGAGACCAGCGTGTCGATGTCGTCGGTGAGCAGATCGACGGGCACACCGCGGTCATCGGCTACCCGGCGTACGCCGATGCCACGCAGTATCAGCGGCGCGCCGACCCGGGCGGCAAGGTCGTCAGCGCTCTCCTTGATGATGCGAACAACCTCACTGCCCACATTGCCCAGTCCCAATACCGCTACACCGACCGGCTTTTCATCGCTGCTCATGTGCGCCACTCCTCCTCATCACTACGTTCTGCATCGTCGTCAGCGCGGCTCATGTGCACCTCACTTCCAGACTCAACAGATCGTCGACCGTCTCCCTGCGCAGAATCAGACGGGCCCGTCCATCACGCACAGCCACCACCGCGGGGCGACCGATCAGGTTGTAGCGGCTCGACAACGAATAGCAGTAGGCGCCGGTTGCGGCCACCGCAACCAGGTCGCCCGGCTTGATGTCATCGGGCACCCATGTATCGCGGACTACGATATCGCCACTCTCACAATGCTTTCCGACGATACGAGCGATCGTCGGTGCCGCTTCGGTGGCGCGGGAGACCAGACGTACGTCGTAATCGGCGCCGTACAGCGAGGTACGGATGTTGTCGCTCATGCCGCCGTCCACGCTGACGTAACGCCGGTGCGCGGTCGCGCTGACACCGACGTCTTTGACGGTGCCAACGTCGTAGAGGGTGATGGTCCCGGGTCCGGCGATGGCGCGCCCGGGTTCGACCACCAGTCTCGGAACCGGCAAACCCACCGCCGCGGACTCGTTGCGCACGATGCCGCTGAGCTTATCGGCGAGTTCGCCCACCGGTGGTGGATCGTCGTTGGGTAGGTACGAGATGCCAAGGCCGCCGCCGAGGTCGACGGTGGCGATCTGCGAGGTCTTATCGGCGCCGAACTCGGCGACGACGTCGCGCAGCAGACCGATAACCCGGTGCGCGGCGATTTCGAAGCCTCCGACGTCGAAGATCTGCGAACCGATGTGGCTGTGCAGGCCCACCAGTCGGAGATGATCGCTGGCGAACACCTGTCGAACCGCGTCCATCGCCGCGCCATTGGCCAGCGACAATCCGAATTTCTGGTCTTCGTGGGCGGTGGAGATGAACTCGTGGGTGTGCGCCTCGACGCCGACGGTGACGCGGACCAGTACATCCTGCACGATGCCCGCCTCGCCCGCGACGGCGTCGAGGCGCTCGATCTCGATCATCGAGTCGACAACGACATGAGCGATGCCGGCCTTGACGGCAGCGGTCAGTTCGTCGACCGATTTGTTGTTGCCGTGCAACGCGATCCGTTCAGGCGGAAAGTCGGCATGCAGTGCGACCGCGAGTTCACCGCCGGTGCAGACGTCCAGCGACAGCCCTTCCTCGTCGATCCAGCGCGCTATTTCGCTGGATAGGAAGGCCTTTCCGGCATAGTGCACGTTGGCGCCGCCGCCGAATGCGGCCGCGATCTCGCGGCACCGCGATCGAAAGTCGTCTTCATCGATCACGAACAGCGGGGTGCCGTACTCCTGGGCGAGCGTCTGCAGCGAGACGCCGGCGACGCTGACGATTCCATCGTCGCCACGAACGGCGTTGCGTGGCCACACGTTCGGTGCCAGTTCCAGCAATTCGTGGGTGCTCGACGGGCACGGCGGAACGCCCGAGTGGTGGAACTCTTCGGCGTGCCGGGGTCCGGCCGGGTGGGCGTTCACATTCGCTCCGGAGCGCTGACACCCAGGATGGCGAGCCCGTTGGCGATCACCTGGCGGGTGGCCTGGCACAGCGCCAGCCGAGCGGTGTGCAGTTCGTTGGGCTCCTCGTCGCCTTGCGGCAATACCCGGCATGAGTCGTAGAACCGGTGGTAGTCGCCGGCGAGGTCTTCGAGATAACGGCACACTCGGTGCGGTTCACGCAGTGCGGCCGCGGTTTTCAGCACCCTGGGGAACTCGCCCAGGTTGCGAACCAGCGCGCCCTCCTTGTCGTGGCTGAGCAACTCGAGGTGGCCGGTGTCGGGGATCAGGCCCAGCTCGGCAGCGTTGCGGGCCAGCGCGGAAAGTCGGGCGTGCGCGTATTGCACGTAGTAGACCGGGTTTTCGTTGGACGCCGACGACCACAGCGCGAGGTCGATGTCGATCGGAGTATCCACCGACGACCGGATCAGGCTGTAGCGCGCGGCGTCGACACCGATCGCCTCGACCAGATCGTCAAGCGTGATCACCGTGCCGGCCCGCTTGCTCATTTTCACCGGCTGCCCGTCGCGGACCAGGTTGACCATCTGGCCGATGAGCACCTCGACGGAGGCCGGGTCGTCGCCGAATGCCTCGGCCGCAGCCTTCAGTCGGGAGATGTAGCCGTGATGGTCGGCGCCGAGCATATAGATGCACAGGTCGAAACCGCGCCCACGCTTGTCCAGGTAGTAGGCGAGATCGCCGGCGATGTAGGCGTGCTTACCGTCGCTCTTGATCACGACGCGGTCCTTGTCGTCACCAAAAGCACTGGTGCGCAACCAGGTTGCGCCGTCCTTCTCGTAGATGTTGCCGTTTTCGCGCAGTCGTGCGATCGCCTGCTCGACGCGGCCACTGGTGTGCATCGACTCCTCGTGGGTGTAGACGTCGAAATCGACACCGAAGTCGTGCAGTGATTTCTTGATGTGGGCGAACATCAAGTCGACGCCGATCCGCCGGAACGTCTCGTGCTGTTCGGCATCGGGCTGGCTCAGCGCATCCGGTGCCTGCTGCAACACTTGTGCGGCGATGTCGGCGATGTAGCTGCCCGCGTAGCCGTCTTCCGGAATGGGCTCGCCTTTCGCGGCGGCGATCAGCGAGTTGGCGAACCGGTCGATCTGCGCGCCGTGGTCGTTGAAGTAGTACTCGCGTAGTACGTCGGCGCCCTGTGTGGTGAGTAGCCGGCCCAGCGCATCGCCAACGGCCGCCCAGCGGGTACCACCGATGTGGATGGGTCCGGTCGGGTTGGCCGAGACGAACTCGAGGTTGATGTTGTGGCCGGCCTGAGCGTCGGAGTTGCCGTAGGTGTGGCCGGCGTCGATGACGTTGTTGACGATGAGACCCTGCGCCGAGGCGTCCAGCCGCAGATTGATGAAGCCGGGTCCGGCAACCTCCGCCGAGGCGATGCCGTCGGCCTTGGCCAGGGCGTCGGCGAGCCATCCGGCCAGCTCGTGAGGGTTGGCACCGACCTTCTTGGCTAGCTGCAGCGCCAAGTTGCTGGCGTAATCGCCGTGCTCGGGGTTGCGTGGTCGCTCGACGGTGATCGCCGACGGCAACGCGGCCGTATCGAGCGCATGCTCGGCGAGCACCGCGGTCGCGGTGGCCTTCAGCAGCTCGGCCAGATCGGCGGGATTCACGCAGGCCATCCTATGGGCTGAGGTCCGCTGGCTTCGAATCCATTCCGGTGCTCAGCCAGCCGCCGTGATGCGTTAGTCTGTCGTGGCCCGTTGGCGCAGCATTTCGTGCGTGCGCCCCCGTAGCTCAGGGGATAGAGCGTCTGCCTCCGGAGCAGAAGGCCGCAGGTTCGAATCCTGCCGGGGGCAC
>DASXJI010000277.1:0-3781 GCA_036497495.1 Mycobacterium sp. | reverse complement strand
CGTTCTGCTGCGGGACTGCTACCGCGACTCCATGCGGGAGGGCGGTGGACAAGATCGGTGCCGCTTTGCGCAACGGACTTCCGACGTCGCCCAATACATAGGGAGCCCGCTTTGGGTCGCATCCGACGGTCTAATCCTGCTGCGACGCTCCCAGCGAGTCGATGGCGATCCTCAGCTTTGCGCCCACCTCATCGGCAACCGGACGCAGGTCGCCTTCCCCCGTAACATCCACCAGCAGTTGCGGATCCATCGCCTCGATCAGCACAGTGCGGCTATCCTCCGGATCGGCGCGAACAACGACATTGCATGGCAACAGCAGCCCGATCTGGCGGTCGATGCTGACCGCACGGTGCGCCAATGGCGGGTTGCATGCTCCCAGGATCAGGTAATCCTCCATGTCCTCACCGAGTTTGGCCTTCATCGTGGCCTTCACATCGATCTCTGTGAGTATCCCGAAGCCCTGTTCGGAGAGGGCCTCACGGGTGCGAGCAACCGCGTCGTCGAACGACGTGTGAAGTGTGGTGGATAGTGCGATACCCATGTCGACCTCTCCCCTTATGCTGTCAGGCAAGCGCCAGGAACAGCTTTTCGAGCTCGGCTTCGGTCATCGGCTTGTTGCCGTCGGCGCTTTCTCCTGTGACGCATTCCCGCAGACCAGTCGCCACGATCTTGAAGCCGGCGCGGTCCAGCGCGCGAGACACCGCGGCAAGCTGGGTGACGACGTCCTTGCACTCTCGCCCCTGTTCGATCATCGAGATCACGCCGGCGAGCTGCCCCTGGGCGCGACGCAGCCGGTTCAGCACCGCGGCAATGGCGTCTTCGTCTCCAACCATGACGGATTCCTTTCCTAACCCTCGGCTACAGAGTACCCGTGGGGGTATGTTGCTCGGTCAGGTCGCTGCTGCAGCAACACCGTGTCGACTGGAGATGCGCCGCAGTGGGCACCGCGCAAACCGGTTGCACGCGAACATCAACAACGCGGCAAGCGCGGTTACTCCCGCCGTGGCGATGCCCACCTCGGGATGGACTTCCCGGCCGAGGACGAGCGAGGCCATCAGCAACACGAACCAGCCGAAGGCCTTACGCAGGGCGTCGGCGTTCACCCGCGCGGTCAACTGCGCGCCGATCAGTGCGCCGAAAAGCGCCGCTGCGGTCACCGCCGCGGCAAGACCAAAGTCGATTCGCACGCTGGACAGGTAGCCACTGAGCCCGGCGAACGAATTCATCGTGATGACGACGAGCGACGTACCAACCGCGACGGGCATCGGCAGCCCTCCGAGCAGGGCAAGGGCGGGCACGATGAGGAACCCTCCGCCGGCACCGATGAGACCGGTCACCAGTCCGACCGCCAGTCCCTCGATCATGACCCTGTGCGTGGGTAGGCGCTGTTCTGCGGCGCCGCATGCCTGTTTGCGTCCGCGCACCATGGCGATCGCGGTGACGATCATGATCACTGCGAAGCCGATCAGCAACACGGATCCCGGGACGAATCGGGACAGCAGCCCGCCCGCATAGGCTCCCGCCATTCCAGCGACGCCGAATACCAGACCCGTTCGCCACTGAACGCGACCTGCCCGTGCGTGTGAGATGGCGCCGACCGCGCTGGTGACACCCACAACCACCAACGAGGTGGCGATCGCCTGCTTGGCGTCAAGCCCTGCCACGTAAGCCAGCAGGGGGACGGTCAGTATCGAACCACCGCCTCCGAGCAGACCGAGGACTAACCCGACGAGAACCGCAAGTCCGACGGTCATGGCGATCATGGCGGTCAGCTCACCTTCGTCGCGCCGGCTGGAGCATCGACCAGCTGTGCGACGACGGTGTGCACATCACAGGTGGCACCCCGGTTATAGGGCAACCGAGCGAGCATCATGCCCATCGCACAGGTGTTGCTCAGCGCCGCATAGGCCAGCCCCGCGCCGATCGCAAACGCCACCCACTCGACCCCCGGTATGAAGATGCCGGCAAGGATGCTCAATGCGACGATGAGACCAGCGACGAGCCGGACCTGCCGCTCGAGATCCCAACGCTGCCCTCCCCGGTTAACCACGAATCCCGTTGCCTCCCAGGCGGTTATTCCGCCGTCCAGAATGTGCACGTTTATCACGTCGGCCTCGCGTAGCGCCTCCTCCGCCTGCGCCGCACGCTGCCCGGAGCGGCAAACCAGCACTACGTCCCGGTCGACGTGCGAGAGGATCTCGTCGCGATGCTCGCGTAGCAGATCGAGCGGGACGTTGTAGGCGCCGGGCATGTGAACCGCCTCGAACTCCCCCGGCGTGCGCACGTCGAGTACGCGCGGCGGCGTCGGGGAATCGAGCAGACCCCGCAGTTCTGTCGAGTCGACGATCGCAGGCCTCGGTGTCGTCATTCCATGTTCCCCTCTCTTAGATTTATACCCCATGGGGTATGGTTTCGTTTCATGATACGCATACCCAGTGGGGTATACGCAAGCTGGGAAATACACATACCCCCTAGGGTACTTGACATACCTATGGGGGTATACCCATCATGGACATGACCCGAAGAGAGAGGCGAGGAAGAGACGATGATTCTCGAGCAGTACTACATCGAGTGCCTGTCACACGCGTCGTACATGGTCGGTGACGAAACATCCGGCCGCGCAATCGTGGTGGATCCGCGTCGCGACATCACCGAATACCTCGACGACGCCGCCAAGTACGGGCTCACGATCGAAGGGGTGATCAACACCCACTTCCACGCCGACTTCGTCTCCGGGCATCTGGAGCTGGTCGACGCGACCGGGGCATGGATCGGGTTCGGCGAGGCCGCGCAGACCGACTACCCTATCCGCCGGCTGGCGGACGGGGAGCACATCTCGGTCGGCGAGGTCGAACTGGAGATCCTGTCCACTCCAGGCCACACGTGGGAGTCGATCAGCGTGGTGGTGCGCCCACACCCCGGCGCCCAGCCGACTGCGGTGCTGACCGGCGACTCGCTGTTCATCGGCGACGTCGGCCGGCCCGACCTGGTCAACATCGGCGAAAGCACAACCGGCGACCTGGCCCGGGCGATGTATCACTCGGTCCACGACAAGCTGCTCAAGCTGCCGGACGCGGTGACCGTCATGCCGGCCCACGGCGCCGGATCATCCTGCGGGAAGAACCTTTCCGCCGAACTCACGTCGACGATTGGTGAGCAACGCCGCACCAACCCGTCGGTGCAGCCGATGAGCGAGGACGCGTTCGCCGAGCTGATCACTCACGGGCAGCCCGCCGCACCGGCGTACTTCTCCATCGATGCCGCGATGAACAAGCGGGTCCACCCATTACTGGACCAGACCCGCAGGATTGCCGCGCTGAGCCCGGACCAGATCCGGCAGTTCCTCGAAGGCGGCGTCCGGGTGCTGGATGCCCGCAGCGTCGAGGACTTCGCCGCCGGCCATCTGCACGGCTCGGTCAACGTGGGCTTCGACGGCCGATTCGCCGAAACCGGTGGAATGGTCGCCGACATCGGGGACAAGATCGCGCTGATCGCCTACCCCGGCGAGGAACAGGACGCCGCGATGCGGTTGGCACGCGTCGGATCCGACAACGCCATCGGCTATCTCAGCGTGGACCGCGGCGGTGTGTTCCCCGCAGAGCTGTCCGACCTCGTGCGGACCGCTCCACGCGTGACGATGTCCGAACTCGACGGCCTGCTCGCCGAGGATGCCGTCGTTCTCGTCGACATCCGTAACCCGGGCGAGGTCGAGCACGGCAGAATCCCCGGGTCGGTCAACATCCCGCTGGCCCAGCTGCGCGCCCGACTCGATCTGTTGCCG
>DASXJI010000276.1:0-17138 GCA_036497495.1 Mycobacterium sp. | reverse complement strand
CACAGATGTCACGCGAAGTGCCAGCAGTTTTGCTAGCTTTCAGACACCGAAAGTACGGGGGTCGGATCATCGGTGTAGTTGCAGGATCAGCGAAGGCGCCCCAGCGCCTGCTCCGCATCGCTGGGGCGCCTACCGCGGTGTTCTTGGCCTTCGCCATCTGGTTTGCCGTGGGGTGGGGCGGCTCATCGGTGACGAGCGCATTGCGCTTCGCCGGAGCGATCGGATTCCCGGCATTTGCAGCCGTGAGCGCCGCAATTGCAGCAAGACGAGGGCGTGGCCGCCAGCGGCAGGCGTGGCTGGTGATGACCATCGGTCTGGTGGCGTTGGAGTTCGGCTCGATCACGGTGCTGTACCACCGAATCGTGCGCGGCAGCGTCGTACCTCTGTACCCGCCGGCGGCGATGGTCGGCTTCTTGATTTTTCCGTTGGTCGCCTGCGCCGCGCTGCTCGTATTTCCATCCGGTTATCCGGGTGTCGCGCGTTTTCGGATGCTGCTGGACGGCGCGATCGTCGGCGCGTCGCTGTTCGTGGTGGCATGGGTGACGCTGCTCCGCGCGGTGTACCCCGAGGCTGGTGTCAGTCGTCTCGATGAGTTCCTGTCGATCGCATGTCCGATCGCGGGGGTCGTGACCGTCACCGTGGCGATCCTGCGGCTTGCCCGCGCGAACGCACGCTGGCGCCAGACGATGACCGTGCTGACGATCGGACTAACTCTGATTGCAGCCGCCGGCGGCGCTTATGTGTTTTCGCTCGCGCGCCACAGCTACCTGGCCGACAGCGCTTGGAATCTGGAGTGGCCGGCGGGACTGGTGCTGCTGGGGATCGCCGCGCTCAACTGTCCACCGGGTGCGCCCGAAACATTGCCCGCGCCGACCGGGCCGAGTGCGCCGATCTCGTTGTGGTTGCCGTACATTCCGCTGGCCGTCGCGGGTGGCCTCGAACTCGCCGAACTCCGCAGCAGCCTCGCATCCGACCCTGCGCTCGCTGCGGCACCCTGGCTGGTCATCGCGGTGCTGGCCCGCCAGTTCATGGTGGTCGCCGAAAACCGGCGGCTGGCCCACAGCGTGTCCGATCAGGCACTGCGCGACCCGCTGACGAACTTGGCCAACCGGGTCTTGTTCCGTGATCGGCTTGAGCATGCAATCCAGCTCTATCACCGCGACCAGCGTTCGGTCGCGGTCCTGTCCATGGATATCGACGACTTCAAGCTGATCAACGACAACTTAGGCCAAGCCGCCGGTGACGCGCTGCTGGGGCAAGCCGCACAACGACTGCTCAGTTGCGTGCGAAGCGGTGACACCGTCGCCCGACTCGGTGGGGACGAGTTCGCGGTGCTCATCGAGGACGCCGGTGAGAATGCGCATCTGATCGTCTACCAGATCATCGAGGCCTTCGAGCGACCATTCAGCGCCGACGGCGAAGTCATATTTATGCGACCCAGCGCAGGCCTCGCGGTCGCCGGCCTCAGCGACCCCGATCTGCGCGCCTCCGATTTGCTCAAACACGCTGATAGCGCACTGGCCTCGGCCAGACAACTCGGCGGTGGCCTGCAAACGTTCACCACGGACAACCTTGTCCGGGACAACGGCGCCCCTGGCCTTTCGGCATCCGAGATTCATCTGTCGCGCGGCAGATTGGTCGAGGTGCGACTGCTCAGCGACCTGCGCCAGGCCATCAGTCATCGCGCCCTGACCGTGCTGTACCAGCCGAAGATCGACCTGCAAACCACCCACGTGGTGGGTGCCGAGGCACTGGCCCGGTGGCCGCACCCGGTATTCGGGATGGTGCTGCCCCAGCAGTTCCTGCCTCTGGTGCGCCAGCACGGCATGATGCGCACCTTCACCGACCTGATACTGGACCAGGCGCTCAGCGACGCCGCGCAATGGCGGCGCCGGGGGATAGCCGTACCAGTCGCCGTCAACCTGTTTCCGCCATTGGTCGGAGACATCAATTTGCCGGGCCATATTTTTGAAGCGTTGGAACGACACGAGTTACCGGGCGACTCGTTAATCGTCGAAATCACCGAAGACCTCCTTCTGGACGACACCGAACGGACCCGGTACGTGCTGGAAGCATTGCGGGAGAACAGTATTCAGGTCGCGCTCGATGATTTCGGCAGCGGGTATTCGGCCTTGACCTACCTGTGTAAGCTGCCTATCGATGAAGTCAAGGTCGACTACGACCTGATCGGGCACGTCCTGACTGATCCGCGCGCCGAGGCGATTGTGCGGGCCGTGATCGACTTGTCGCACGCACTGAATGTGACAACGGTTGCCGAGGGCGTGGAGAACGCGGAAACCGCGGAGTGGTTGCGGGACCGGGGATGCGAAGTCGGGCAGGGCATTCTCTACAGCCCGCCTATCACCGGCCAGGCAGTGATGGAGTTGCTGTCGTCGCCGGCAACGCGATGATCTAGCTGGCGGCCTCCAGTCCGTTGGCCGCGGCTACCGCCGCGCGCGCCCACGCGTTGTGGTGCACGGTGGACGCGATCCGCTCTTTCCAGATCAGTTCGGCGTTGACGCGAGTTTGACCGGTGCCGTCCATCATGATCGCCGGCGTCAGCAGGACCAGGGTCGCCACTCGCGGATCAATGGCGGTGGCGCGGAGAGGTGTTGGGAAATCGACACCGCCGCATTGGAATTGTTGTAAGGGGCTGCTCCGGTGAGCAGATGAAAGCGGTGCAGCCCAATGCGTATTGGTCGGCTCGCCCGTCGATGTCCTTACCCAGGAGTTGTTCGGGCGCGGAGTAGGCCGTCGTTCCCATCGCCATATTGGTCGCGGTCAGACCGCTGATGTCGCCGACCTGTCGGGCAATGCCGAAGTCGGCCAGCATGATCCGTCGTCCCTTGCCATCAGCTTCGGCCAGCAGGATGTTGGCGGGCTTGATGTCGCGGTGCAGTAATCCGCGTTGATGTGCATCGACGGGCAGCCGTGGATGCTGCGCGAGATAGACCTCACCCATGCCGCCGGTTCCCAGCCGGCGGACGATGGTGTATCCGGCGAACACGTCCCCATTGTTCAGCGGCATACCCGGCTAGCTATGCGCCCGTAGCGTCTGCAACGCCTTGTCGGCGTGAGTGTCCATGCTCAGCTCGCTGGAGATCACGTCAAGCACGGTGCGATTGGTGTCGATGACGAAGGTGGTGCGCTTGACTGGGATCAGCTTGCCCAACAGCCCGCGCTTGACCCCGAATTGGTTCGCGATTGCGCCGTCGGGGTCGGAGAGCAACGGGTAGTCGAAACTCTGCGTTTCGGCGAATTTCGCCTGCTTTTCAACCGGATCGACGCTGATACCGACCCGGCTTGCTCCGAACGCGGCGAACTCTTGAGCCAAGTCTCGGAAGTGGCAGGCTTCCTTGGTGCATCCTGGCGTCATTGCTGCCGGGTAGAAGAACAACACGACGGGCCCGTCGGACAGCAGGGCGCTCAGCTTGCGCGGGGTGCCAGTTTGGTCGGGAAGTTCGAAGTCAGCCACGGTGTCGCCGGTTTTCATGGCCGTCACGCTACGCCAGTGCGATCGGAGCCGATCCGCCATCTGGGAAGATGGCTGGGTGCAAGCCAACCTCGCCGCCGCCACCACGTCGCGGGAGCATTTCCGCGCGCTGGCCGCCGAGCATCGGGTGGTGCCGGTGACCCGCAAAGTGCTGGCCGACGCCGAGACTCCGCTATCCGCGTACCGCAAACTCGCCGACAACCGGGCCGGCACCTTCCTACTGGAGTCGGCCGAGAACGGTCGGTCGTGGTCGCGATGGTCGTTCATCGGTGCCGGAGCGCCATCGGCGTTGACGGTGCGCGACGGCCAAGCGGTATGGCTGGGCGCGGTGCCGCACGACGCGCCGACCGGCGGCGATCCGCTTCAGGCGCTGCGCGAGACGCTGGAACTGCTGGCCACGGCGGCGCTGCCCGGTCTGCCCCCACTGTCCGGCGGGATGGTCGGTTTTTTCGCCTACGACCTGGTACGACGGCTGGAGCGACTGCCGGAGATTGCCGTTGACGACCTCAACCTGCCGGACATGCTGCTGCTGCTGGCCACCGATCTGGCGGCCGTCGACCACCACGAGGGCACCATCACGCTGATCGCCAACGCGGTGAACTGGAACGGCACCGACGAACGCGTCGACGAGGCCTACGACGACGCGATCACGCGGTTGGACGTGATGACCGCCGCGTTGGGTCAGCACTTGCCGTCGACCGTGGCGACGTTTACCAGGCCCGAGCCGATCCACCGTTCCCAGCGCACGGTTCAGGAGTACGACGCGATCGTCGACCGTCTGGTCGGTGAAATCGAGCGCGGCGAGGCATTCCAGGTGGTGCCCTCGCAGCGTTTCGAGATGGATACCCACGTCGAGGCGATCGACGTGTACCGGATGCTGCGGGTGTCCAACCCCAGTCCGTACATGTATCTCCTCCACGTTCCAAATGATGAAGGGGGAACTGCATTTTCGATCGCCGGTTCCAGCCCGGAAGCACTCGTGACCGTGCAGGACCGCTGCGCGACGACGCACCCGATCGCCGGAACCAGATGGCGCGGCGACACCGACGAGGAGGACCAGCTGCTGGGAAAGGAGCTACTGGCCGACGAGAAGGAACGCGCCGAACACCTGATGCTGGTCGACCTCGGCCGCAACGACCTGGGCCGAGTGTGCGTGCCCGGCAGCGTTCGGGTCGAGGACTACAGCCACATCGAGCGGTACAGCCACGTCATGCATCTGGTCTCCACCGTCACCGGGATGCTCGCGGAGGGGCGCACCGCCCTGGATGCCGTGACGGCCTGCTTTCCGGCCGGCACCTTGTCCGGAGCCCCGAAAGTGCGCGCCATGGAATTGATCGAAGAGGTGGAGAAGACCCGTCGCGGCCTTTACGGCGGCGTGATCGGCTACCTCGATTTCGCCGGGAACGCCGACTTCGCGATCGCAATCCGCACCGCGCTGTTGCGTGACGGCACCGCCTACGTGCAGGCCGGTGGTGGCGTGGTGGCCGACTCTAATGGGCCCTACGAGTACACCGAGGCCACGAACAAGGCACGCGCGGTGCTCAGCGCGATTGCCGCCGCAGAGACGCTGACCGCCCCGGATACCGACCGGGATGGCTGACGCCCCGCCCGCCACCGCAGGCCGGCTGACCATCCGGATCGCGCAGCTCCTGCTAATGGCCTCGGCCGTGGGCCTGTGGGCGGCCTCGCGCCTGACCTGGGTCGACCTGCGCACTTTCGACGGGCTGAGTCCGCCGAAGCTGACCACGCTGTCGGGTGCGGCCTGGTCGTCGGCCCTGCTCCCACTGGCCCTGGTGCTGGCGGCTACCGCCGTCGCTGCGCTGGCGGTGCGGGGTTGGGCGTTGCGGGTGCTCGCGGTGCTGGTGGCCCTCGCCAGCCTGGCGGCTGGATATCTGGCGGTCAGCACGCTGCAGATCCCCGACATCGCGGTGCGCGCGGCCGAACTCGCGCGGGTGCCGCTGGCCGAGCTGGTCGGCAGCAAGCGGTATTACCCGGGCCCGGTGATCACCTTGATGACCGCCGTCTGCACGCTGATCGGCGCGGTGCTGTTGATGCGTGCGGCGACGTCGGCCCGCGGCACCGCCACGAAATACCTGACGCCCGCCGCCCGCCGGTCGGCGGCAACGCGGGATGACGGACCCATGTCGGAGCGGATGATCTGGGACGAGCTGGACGACGGTCGCGACCCGACCGCGTCGTCGCCGCTGCCGGATGACGATTCACCGGCTGAACCTGACAACGAGGGTCGGTGACGAACCGTGTGCCGGCGCTCGCTACCCTTCGAAGGACGCCGACGACAGTTTCGCGGCGCTCGGGGAGAGGAACCGATCGCATGAGTTCGGCAAGCGTGCTCGACTCCATTATCGAGGGAGTCCGTGCCGACGTTGCCACTCGTGAGGCTGCCGTGAGCATGGCCGAGATCAAGGCGGCAGCCGAAGCTGCACCGGCACCACGAGATGTCTTGGCAGCGTTCCGCGAGCCCGGCATCGGAGTCATCGCCGAGGTCAAGCGGGCCAGCCCGTCAGCCGGAGAACTCGCGTCGATCTCCGACCCGGCCGCATTGGCGTGCCAGTACCAAGACGGTGGCGCGCGCATCATCAGCGTGCTGACCGAAGAGCGCCGGTTTCACGGCAGCCTGGACGATCTGGATGCGGTGCGTGCGGCCGTGTCGATACCGGTACTGCGCAAAGACTTTGTGGTGGGGCCCTACCAGATTCACGAAGCCCGCGCGCACGGCGCGGACATGCTGTTGCTGATCGTCGCGGCGCTGGACCAGCCGGCGCTGGAGTCGATGCTGGAGCGCACCGAATCGCTGGGCATGACAGCACTTGTCGAGGTGCACACCGAAGGGGAAGCCGACCGGGCGTTGCAGGCCGGAGCCCGGGTCATCGGTGTGAACGCCCGCGACTTGAGGACGCTCAGGGTCGACCGAGACTGCTTCGCGCGCATTGCTCCCGGGCTACCCTCCGACGTGATCCGTGTCGCCGAGTCCGGTGTCCGGGGCAGGGCCGACCTGCTGGCCTACGCCGGCGCAGGCGCCGATGCGGTGCTGGTCGGCGAAGGTTTGGTCACCAGCGGCGATCCGCGCGCTGCCGTCGCCGACCTGGTCACCGCCGGTAAGCATCCGTCGTGCCCCAAGCCGTCCCGCTAGCCCGGCGAACCCGATGAGCCGCTTGCACGTTGAGCGTTAATGATGGCAGATATCTTGCACCCGGAACTCCCGCGATCAAGCGCCGCGATCGCTGAACCCACTCACCACGATCCAGACTCCCGTGGTCATTTCGGTGCGTATGGGGGCCGGCTTGTCGCCGAGGCCTTGATGGCCGTGATCGAAGAAGTCACCGCGGCTTACGAGAAAGTGCGCACCGACCAGGCGTACCTCGACGAACTCGACAGGTTGCAGACGCACTACACCGGCAGGCCGTCGCCGTTGTACGAGGCTGCCCGCCTCAGTGAGCATGCCGGTGGCGCAAGAATTTTCCTTAAGCGAGAAGACCTGAACCACACCGGTTCTCACAAGATCAACAACGTGTTGGGCCAGGCCTTGCTGGCTCGCCAGATGGGCAAGACACGAGTGATCGCCGAGACCGGCGCCGGCCAGCACGGGGTTGCCACCGCGACGGCGTGCGCACTGCTCGGTTTGGACTGCGTGATCTACATGGGTGCCGTCGACACCGAGCGCCAAGCACTCAACGTTGCCCGGATGCGATTGCTGGGCGCCGAGGTGGTGTCGGTCGAATCGGGCTCGAAAACACTCAAGGACGCAATCAATGAGGCGTTCCGCGACTGGGTCACCAACGCCGACGACACCTACTACTGCTTCGGCACCGCAGCAGGACCGCATCCCTTCCCGACGATGGTTCGCGACTTCCAACGGGTCATCGGACTCGAGACGCGCGTGCAGATCCAGGATCAGGCCGGCCGACTGCCCGACGCCGTCACCGCATGCGTCGGCGGGGGATCCAACGCGATCGGCATATTTCACGCGTTCCTCGACGACCCCGGCGTCCGGCTGGTCGGCTTCGAGGCCGCCGGCGACGGCGTCGAAACCGGCCGTCACGCCGCGACATTCACCGGCGGATCGCCCGGCGCGTTTCAGGGATCGTTCTCGTTTCTGCTGCAGGACGAGGACGGGCAGACCATCGAATCGCATTCGATCTCGGCCGGCCTGGACTATCCCGGTGTGGGTCCTGAGCATGCGTGGCTGCGGGATAACGGACGGGCGGAATACCGACCGATCACCGACACCGAGGCGATGGACGCGTTCCGTCTGCTGTGCCGGACCGAAGGCATCATTCCGGCGATCGAATCGGCGCATGCGGTGGCCGGTGCGCTCAAACTGGGCGTCGAGATGGGCAGCGGGGCGGTCATAGTGGTGAACCTGTCCGGCCGCGGCGACAAAGATGTCGAGACAGCCGCGAAGTGGTTCGGCTTGCTCGACAACAAAGCGGACAACAGGCGCTCATGACGGTCGAGCAAAGCGAGAAGCGCGGTCTGGCGGCGCTTTTCAGTGCCTGCCACGGTGAAAACCGCGCCGCGCTGATCGGATATCTGCCAACCGGGTACCCCGACGTCCCGACCTCGATCGATGCGATGAGGGCGTTGACCGCATCCGGCTGCGACCTCATCGAGGTCGGTGTGCCGTATTCGGATCCGGGGATGGACGGCCCGACGATCGCGAACGCGACGGAGGTCGCACTGCGTGGCGGAGTCCGGGTCCGCGACACGTTGACGGCCGTCGAGGCGATCAGCGGGGCCGGCGGTCGTGCCGTGGTCATGACGTACTGGAATCCGGTGCTGCGCTACGGAGTTGACGCCTTCGCGCGTGATCTGGCCGCGGCGGGCGGGTCCGGCCTGATCACCCCGGATCTGATTCCCGACGAAGCCGATGAGTGGCTGGCGGCGTCGGACCAACACCGGTTGGACCGCATCTTCCTGGTGGCGCCATCGTCGACTCCGCAGCGCCTGGTTGCCACCGTCCAGGCATCGCGTGGTTTCGTCTATGCCGCGTCGACGATGGGTGTGACCGGTGCACGTGACGCGGTGTCGAACGCAGCGCCGGAATTGGTGGCCAGGGTCAAAGAGGTTTCCGATATTCCCGTCGGAGTCGGGCTGGGCGTGCGGTCGCGAGAGCAGGCGGCCCAGATCGCCGCCTATGCGGACGGTGTCATCGTGGGTTCGGCACTCGTCTCTGCGCTCAGTGATGGGTTCTCGACGATGTGTGCGTTAACCGAAGGGCTCGCCGCCGGTGTGCGCCAGAGGAATTCCACGTCATGACGACCACGGTCGTCGCGTATTTCCCCAGTCCGCCGCAGGGGGTGTGGCACCTTGGACCGATCCCGCTGAGGGCCTACGCCTTATTCATCATCATCGGCATCATCGCCGCGCTGCTGATCGGCGATCGACGCTGGGCGGCGCGCGGCGGCGAGCGCGGCGTGATCTATGACATCGCGCTGTGGGCCGTGCCGTTCGGCCTCATCGGTGGGCGCCTGTATCACTTGGCGACCGACTGGCGGACGTATTTCGGCGAGGGCGGCGCGGGACCGATTGCGGCGCTGCGCATCTGGGATGGCGGACTGGGAATCTGGGGCGCCGTCGCCCTTGGCGGTGTGGGCGCCTGGATCGCCTGCCGGCGTCGTGGCATTCCGCTTCCGGCGTTCGGCGACGCGATCGCACCCGGCATCGTTCTCGCACAGGCGATCGGCCGACTCGGGAATTACTTCAACCAAGAGCTGTTCGGCCGCGAGACCACGATGCCGTGGGGTTTGGAGATCTTCTACCGTCGCGACCCGGCCGGATTCGTCGACGTGCATTCGCTCGACGGGGTGTCGACCGGTCAGCTTGCGATGGTTGTCCAGCCGACATTCCTTTACGAATTGCTATGGAACCTGGTGGTATTCGCGATCCTGATCTTCCTGGACCGGCGGTACACCATGGGGCACGGTCGGCTTTTCGCAGCCTACGTCGCGCTGTACTGCGTCGGGCGATTCTGCGTCGAGTTGCTCCGTGACGACACCGCTACGCATATCGCCGGCATCCGGGTCAACTCCTTCACCTCGACATTCGTCTTCATCGGCGCGGTGGTGTATCTGATCCTGGCGCCCAAAGGTCGCGAAGATCCGGCGACGCTCAGCGGCTCGGCGGCTGAGTTGCTGGAACCCGACTCGATCGATGATGCCGACGATGCAGCGCCGCAGACGACAGCAGCGGCCGAGGCGACGTCACCTGTCGCCCCCGACGACGCGGCCGCCGAAGTCGACGCGGCTCAGGTCGCGGTCGACGAACCGGCCGTCGAAGCTGAAGCCGTCGCGGCTGAGGCCGATGCTGCCGAAGTCGACCCGCCGGAGGTCGAGGTGGCCACAACTCCAGAGTCCGACGACGCCCCGGAGGCCAAGGAGCAGGCAACGGTCGAGTCGGCAGAGGACGGTGACGAGCCGTCTGCCGACGATGACGACGACGAATCCCACGCAGCGCCGGACGCTGCGAAGGCCGATTCCGGCCCGGAGCCGACCGAGTCGAGCCCGTCCAAGCCGGACCACGATTGATGTCCAGTCCAGCGCAGCAAGACCCCACCGGGCCTGCCGGGCGGTGGTACCGACACCACGGGTACGCCCTGTCGGGATCGGGCACACTCGTGGCCGGCGCACTCGGCTACATCGGACTGGTCGACCCGCATCGACCCGGCTCGTCCTTTCCGCAATGCCCCTTCCGGCTGCTTACCGGGTTGAACTGCCCCGCCTGCGGCGGGCTGCGCATGACGCATGACGTCCTGCACGGTGACCTGGTAGTGGCGATCAACGACAACGTCCTGTTCCTGGTCGGCATCCCGCTGCTGGCCGGGTGGATTCTGCTGCGCCGACGCGGCGGAAAGTCACCGATGACACTCCCGGCGGCCGCGACCGTCGTGATCACCCTGCTGGCCTGGACAATAGTGCGCAACCTGCCGGGATTCCCCCTGGTTCCGACGCTGCTCACCCATTAGCCCGCTGCGCGATCCGAAACTGACGCGAGATGCTCAGCAAGCGCGACTATGCTGAGTGGTCGTGGCAAGACGCGGAAAGATCGTCTGTACTCTCGGTCCGGCCACCAGCTCTGACGAGGCGGTGCGGGCGCTGGTCGAAGCCGGAATGGACGTCGCCAGAATGAACTTCAGCCACGGCGACTACAGCGACCACAAAGCGTCCTATGACCGGGTGCGGGCCGCCTCTAATGCGACTGGGCGCGCCGTCGGGGTGCTCGCCGACCTCCAGGGCCCCAAGATCAGGCTCGGCCGTTTCGCCGACGGGCCGACGTACTGGGCCGAGGGCGAATTCGTGCGGATCACGGTTGCGGACGTCGCCGGTAACCACGACCGGGTTTCGACCACCTACAAGCAACTGGCCCAAGACGCGCTGCCCGGCGACCGTGTTCTGGTCGACGACGGCAACGTCGGTTTGGTGGTCGATCACATCGACGGCGACGACGTCGTGTGCCGGGTTACCGAGGGCGGCCCGGTCAGCAACAACAAGGGAATGTCGTTGCCCGGGATGAGTGTGTCGGCGCCCCCGTTGTCCGAAAAGGACGTCGATGATCTCGAGTTCGCCATGCATTTGGGCGTCGACATGGTGGCGCTGTCGTTCGTCCGTTCCCCGTCGGATGTCGAGTTGGTTCACGAGGTGATGGATCGCGTCGGCCGGCGGGTGCCGGTCATCGCCAAACTCGAGAAGCCGGAGGCCATCGACAACCTCGAAGCGGTCGTGCTCGCCTTCGATGCGGTGATGGTCGCCCGGGGTGACCTGGGTGTCGAGCTGCCGCTGGAAGAGGTACCGCTGGTTCAGAAGCGCGCCATCCAAATGGCAAGGGAGAACGCCAAACCCGTGATCGTGGCGACTCAGATGCTCGAATCGATGATCGAGCACTCGCGTCCGACCCGGGCTGAGGCTTCCGACGTCGCGAACGCGGTGCTCGACGGCACCGACGCAGTCATGCTGTCCGGCGAAACCTCGATCGGTAAGTATCCATTGGCCGCGGTCCAGACGATGGCCCGGATCATCTGCGCCGTCGAGGAGAATTCCACGGCCGCCCCGCCGCTGACGCACGTCCCGCGCACCAAGCGCGGAGTGATCAGCTACGCCGCCCGCGACATCGGCGAAAGGCTCGACGCCAAGGCGCTGGTCGCATTCACCCAGTCCGGGGACACCGTTCGGCGACTGGCCCGCCTGCACACGCCGCTGCCGTTGCTGGCGTTCACCCCGCTGCCCGAGGTGCGCAGCCAACTGGCCATGACCTGGGGCACCGAGACGTTCATCGTCCCGATCATGCAAACCACCGACGGCATGATCCGCCAGGTGGACAAGTCGCTGCTGTCGCTCGGCCGCTACCGGCGCGGCGACCTGGTGGTCATCGTCGCGGGTGCACCCCCTGGCACCGTGGGCTCGACGAACCTGATTCATGTGCACCGCATTGGTGAAGAGGACGTGTAGCTAGCTGACTAGGCCGCCCGTCGACGATGCGCTTCGCGAAGCGGAGGGCTGAGGAGGCGGGCTACTAGGCCGCCCGTCGACGATGCGCTTCGCACAGCGGAGGGCTGAGGAGGCGGGCTACTAGGCTGGGCCGGTGTCTGACTTCGACGAGCTGATGGCGGTGCTGGACCTGCACCAGAAGGGCGACGACGTCTTTGTCGGAACCCATCCCAGCAAGAACCCGCCTCGCACGTTCGGCGGCCTGATGATGGCGCAATCATTTGTGGCCGCGGCTCGCACCCGCACCCGCGATCTGCCGCCCAACTCGCTGTCGGCGCACTTCATCAACGGTGGCGATACCGACAAGGACATCGAATTCCACGTCCTCCGGCTGCGCGATGAGAGGCGCTTTGCCAACCGCCGCGTCGAGGTGACGCAGGACGGCACCTTGCTGGCGACCGTGATGATCTCCTACCTGGTCGGCGGCCGCGGTCTCGAGCACAACCTCGAGCCCCCCGAAGTCGCCGATCCGGAGGCGTTGCCGTCGGTCAAGGAGCAGTTGCGTGGCTACGAGAAGACCGTCCCGCACTTCGTCAACGCACTACAGCCGATCGAATGGCGTTATACCAACGACCCCTCCTGGGTGATGCGCGAAAAAGGCGATCAGCTGGATTTCAACCGGGTCTGGGTCAGGGCTGACGGCACGCTGCCCGACGATCCCGTATTGCACACCGCCACAATGCTTTACTGCTCCGATACCACCGTGCTGGACTCGATCATCACGACTCACGGACTGTCATGGGGATTCGACCGCATCTTTGCCGCGACCGTCAATCATTCGGTCTGGTTTCACCGCCAGGTGGATTTCAACGATTGGGTGTTGTACTCCACTTCCTCGCCAGTGGCGACCGATTCGCGCGGGCTGGGAAGTGGCTACTTCTTCGATCGATCCAGAAGCCCGGTAGCAACCGTGATGCAAGAAGGCTTAGTCAAATATTTCCCCGATAAAAGCTGATACGACGGGCGGAAACCGCCGGCAGCGTCTGATTTCGATGCCCGTTTAAATGGGTACCTTCGATATTGGGTTGGGTCGTTGACCTAGTCGGAGGTTGCGCGTGGACGAGTCATCGCTCGGTCTTGTGCCTGGGGTCCGCTCAGGTAAGCAAGCACTTCACGTCCATTCACGCGCTGCACGCTGGGTAAGCGCGGTGGCCTTTTTGGGCGCGACATCGGGGTTGATCGCGATCATCGTGCGCGCCTACGTCCAGGCGGGCTGGCATGTGACCGAGCGGCTGGAATGGTCGGTGACGGTGCTGGCGGCGGTCGCCTTCGTCTTGCGTGGTCTCTTGTTGGGTCGCCCGGTTACGGCCCGGCACGCAGCCGTTGCGGCCATCATGCTGGTTGCCGGGATTGGCGCGCGGGTGCTGACTTTCGATCTCCTCGGCGGCGCGCTGATCGCCGGATCCGGTCTGGCTCTCATGTGGCCGATCGCGGCGCGACGGCAGCCCAGCGACCTACCTCGGGTGTGGGCATTGATCGATGCCACCCGCGGCGACCCGCTGGCACCCTTCGCTATGCAAGCCGGCAAGTGCTACCTGTTCAGCGCAGACGGCAGCGCAGCACTCTCGTACCGAACGCGTATGGGCTACGCAGTTGTCAGCGGGGACCCGGTTGGCGACGAGGCGCAATTCCCTCAACTGATCGCGGATTTCGCCGCTCATTGCCACGACCGTGGCTGGCGAATCGT
Organism: Mycobacterium sp.; assembly: GCA_036497495.1. Taxonomy (GTDB): domain Bacteria; phylum Actinomycetota; class Actinomycetes; order Mycobacteriales; family Mycobacteriaceae; genus Mycobacterium. The sequence goes on along the minus strand of DASXJI010000276.1, from coordinate 3,457 downwards.
GGTGCTGGCGTGCAGCGAACGCCGCCTGCAGTTATGGAGCGATCCGAGAGTATTAGGCACATCGCTGCGGCCGATACCGATTGGCCGGGATGTCGTCATAGACGTGGCCGATTTTACGATGACCGGGCGCAGGTTCCGCAACCTGCGTCAGGCGGTTCAACGCACCCACAATAGCGGGATCACCACCGAGATCGTCGCGGAGCAGGGCCTCGACGACAAGCAGGTTGCTGAACTGGCCGAGGTGTTGCGGGCATCGCCCAGCGGAGCACATACCGATCGTGGATTCTGCATGAGCCTGGATGGTGTCCTCGAGGGCCGATTCCCGGGGATACAACTGGCTGTGGCGCGGGACAAATCGGGACGTGCACAGGGATTTCACCGATACGCCACAGCCGGTGGCGGTAGCGAGATCAGCCTTGAAGTGCCGTGGCGGCGGCGCGGTGCGCCCAACGGAATCGACGAACGACTCAGCGTCGATATGATCGATGCCGCTAAAGGTGCTGGCGCACAACGCCTATCGCTTTCCTTCGCGGCCTTTCCAGAGCTTTTCGACGAGCAGGACCGAGGCCGCATGCAAGCGATCTTCTACTGGCTGATCCACCGCCTTGACCCGTTGATCGCGCTTGAGTCGTTGTATAGGTATCTACGTAAATTTCACGCAACGGGTGAACGGCGTTACGCGCTGGTGTCGCTCACACAACTGGTGCCACTGATCTACGTGCTGATCTCGCTGGAGCTCATGCCGCGACGCCGTTGCCTGTAGCGATTTAGCGGTTTGGCGCCGGAGTCAACGTCACGCTCAACCGGTCTTGCACGCTTTGCCGGAATTGGTCGGCACAGTGCTGCTGCAAGACGTGATTGGCGCCGGCCTTCTGGGTGCAGTCGATGTAATCTCCGCCGCGGACGTCCTTCCAGACGGTCGTCCAGATCGCGATGAACGCCAATCCGACGACGAGTGCCAAGCCGCCCAGCACGATCCCGGCGATCGCGACGCCGCCGTTGTTGGCGGTGCCACGTTTGGCGCGTGCATGCCCGATGAAACCGAAGATGACCGCGACAACTCCCAAAGCGATGGGGGCGAAGACCGTTGCGACGCTGAGAAGCCCGACGACGGCCAGCACCAGCGAGGCGATACCGAGGCCATTTTTGGGTGTCACCGGCGGTGGTGGCCCACCGGCGTAGCTAGGAAACGGCGGGTAACCGGACGGGTACTGGTTGGGAAACGGATACCGCGGCCCGATTTGCGGTGCAGGTCCGGCATGTTCCGGTTTGCCCGGCATGTCCGGAGATCCGGTCATGGCTCGCTCTCTGATCGCGCGGTCTGGATGGCTGGCAGCCAGAATGATCGCCGGCACAACCTCATTGATCGTCCGCAGGGTGTGCCGCGCCCGGTCACGCCGCCTTCGGTGGTCCGCCCGCCAGAGACTTCTCCAGCCTCCTGGAGGCATTTCGGATCCCGATTGAGGACGCGATCTCGAAGGCCCCAATCACGATCAGCCAGATAGCGACGACCAATGTCAGGACCTCAATCGATTCCAGGGGAGATCCAAGCATCACAATCCCGGCCAGCAGGCTGACCAAACCCACGAATATCTGCCATCCACGACCAGGCAGGTGAGGGTCGCTGATGGCTGAGATCGACGTTGCCACACCACGAAAGATGAAGCCGACACCGATCCAGATGGCCAGTAGGAGAATGGCATAGCCCTGGCCGAAATGCCGAAAGCACAGCACCGCCAAAACTAGCGAAGCTGCGCCGCTGATGAACAAGAGCACTCGCCCGCCCGCGGAGACGTGCAGGCTGAACGCGAAGAAGACTTGCGCGGCACCGGTGACTAGGAGGTAGATACCGAAAAGAGCAGCGGCGATGACGATGGAATGTTGCGGCAGAACATATACCAGGATGCCAAGGGTCAGCGACAAAATCCCGGATAGCAGGGTCGACTTCCATAGATGCGGCAACAACTTTGGTACAGCGGTGGTTTCCATCCCTGAATTTTCCCACAAACCGCCATCGCAGTGGGAGCTTTGCGAGAGCCGTCAGGCCCAGACCCTCTGAGGCGCCTTGGCGGGGACGTCGCCAGAACCGGTGTCGGGTTTGCGTCCGATGAGATACCAGGTGCGCATCAGGCCCTTGCCCTTGACTTGGACGACGCCCCGCTCCTGGAGCACGAAGTCGTCCTTCAGCCGTCGATAGACCTCCTCGGGCACCTGGATCCGGCCGATTGAGTCGGTGGTTTCCATCCGGGATGCGACGTTGACCGCGTCGCCCCAGACGTCATAGAAGAACCGTCGCGAACCCACCACGCCCGCGACGACCGGTCCGGCGGCAAGCCCGATCCGTAGCGGCAGCGCATCTCCGCGGGGATCCTTCAATAGGCTTGCGGCTTCGGCCATGTCGAGCGCAAGGGCAGCCAGCGCCTCGACGTGATCAGCTCGTGGCTGAGGCACGCCGCTGACCACCATGTAAGAGTCGCCGCTGACCTTGATCTTCTCCAGACCGTGCTTGTCGACCAGCGCGTCGAAGTCGCCGTAAAGCCGGTCGAGGAAAAGGATCAGCTGATCCGGTTCCATGTCACTGGCGCGCTCGGTGAAGCCGGCGATGTCGGCGAACAGCACTGAGGCCTCGTCGTACTTATCGGCAATGATGTTGCGCGCCGGGTCTTTTAGCCGGTCGGCGACACTGGCCGGCAAGATGTTGGCCAGTAGTGCTTCGGATCGCTCGTACTCCAACTCCATAGCCGCTTCGGCGCGAACGATTTCGCGAATCGAGTACCAGACCGTCGTGACGACCATTACACAGGCCGAGATCGTGGTGACCACGAAGCTCAACGACAAGGCCCAGACCGGTTGCGCGCCGGTGTCGCGGGGGACCAGGAACTGCAACGTGATCACCATGCCGGCGGCGATGGCAGCCAGAATCGAGGCGAGAAAAATGCGATCGACCCCCAGCTGCAGCACGATGAGGCAGGCCGCAACCAGGAAGTAGAACTGCAGTCCGGAACCGGTCCCGACGAACCAGCAGATGGTGAAGATCGACACGTAGGCCGTACCGATGAAGGTCAACGGCGGGAGCAGGTCACCGAAGCGGTGCAGCAACGGGATGCTGGCGTAGATCGCGGCGCCGACCACGTTGATGATGCCGGTCCACCACAGCTGCGGTGCAGAGAGAATTTGGACGAACCCGAAGCCGGCGCTGACGAACACCGCCATCAACGCGGTGAGGTTCAGGATGCGGCTGCGACGCGCGAAGCGATCGGAATAGACCTGACTACGGGCACGCGGCTGTGCCCGCACCGCTTCTACGCAGTCTGGTGGTCGCCGCGAACCTGCAGGTTGTTGGGCGGCGCACCGCTTAGCCACCACGGTAAGAGCCTAATAGGTGGATAGAACGCCGTGTGGTGCCCTCGGTGAGATTCGACTTTGGATTCGCGTCATGGCCGACGACGATCGCGTG
>DASXJI010000275.1:0-6735 GCA_036497495.1 Mycobacterium sp. | reverse complement strand
ATCAGCCCGACCGTGATGAACGAGACGCTGCGCATCCTGCGTGATCGCGACCTGGTGACCGTCCGGCCGGGACCGGGCGGCGGAATCACCGTGGCGAGTGCACCCCCGCAGGTGCGTCTGGGGGCGCTGGATCTGTCGTTTCAGCCGTCCACCCCCCATCCCTTGGACCTGTTCGAAGCCCGGTTGTACCTCGAGTTCGGCATGACCAAGGCGGCTTTCGAACGTGCGACTAGCGATGACGTCGCTGCGATGCGGTCGGCGATGGTCACGATGCGGGGCAGCGCCCGTGCTCCGGAGTTCTTCGACGCTGTACTGGCGTTTCACAGCGTCGTCGCGGCGGCCGCCCACATTCCCGTCCTGGAGGGCATGCACCAGCTCGTCGTGACCAGTATCAAGGCTGTGCTCAGCCGCGTGATGTTCGTCCACAATCACCAACCGCTGCTCGCCAAAAGCCTCGACGTCCACGACGACATCGTGGCCGCCATCGCCCTGCACGATCAGGCGTCGTTCGTCGAGGCCATCAACCGCCACGATCAAGACCTGATCCGCGCCGACGACCTGGACCGTACCCCCAACACTCCGCAGCATCCCTGACCGAACAGTCAGTTCGCTGGTCCATCCCGGGATTGGTCCGGCCTCCATGCCGGTAACTTTCAGCACCTAGTTGATGTGATCCACAGCATTGTGCATATACATCTTGAATTATGTATGCACATTACTTACCCTGGGGTGAACCCGACCCCGATCACCCGTTGCGCGGAGCCAACCATCAACGCTCAACTGACTGTCCCCACCGGCCTCGTCGATGTTCACACACATGCCATCGACGCTGAGCTGCCCGACTTGGGACGCGTCTATCCGCACGATCGCTGGCCCATCGTCCAGCGCGCCAATGAAACCGAGGCACAGTTGATGTTTGGCGGGGTCCCCTACCGCGCCGTCGATCATCGGTGCTGGTCACCCAAAGCCCGGATCATTGACATGGACAGTGAAGGCGTTGCGATGCAGGTGCTTTCGCCAATTCCGGTAACATTCTGCTACTCCGCATCGGCGACCGGCGCCGCGGAATTGGCAGCAGCACAGAACGAGTTCTTCGCCCGAATCACCCTCGCGCACCCAACACGCTTCGCTGCGTTGGGGGCCGTCGCCTTGCAGGACCCCGACCGAGCTGTTGATGAAATGCGCCGCTGCATGGGCTACCGAGGCTTTTTTGGCGTCGAGATCGGCACGCGAGTAGGAGATACCGAGCTGGCCGACCCCAGCCTCGACCGGTTTTTCGCGGTCGCACACGAACTCGGCGCCTTGGTCTTGGTCCATCCGTCGGACCAGGACCTACCACACCGGGTCATGGAAATGGGAGTGGGCTTTGGTGCCGGGATGCCGATCGAGACGGCGCTGGCAGCCGCAGCACTGATCGCGCGCGGCGCCCTCGCACGCCGGCCCGAAGTGCGAATTTGCTTGGCGCACGGTGGAGGCGCGTTGCCGGCAATGATCGGACGACTCGACAAGGGAGCGACGATCACCGGCGTGTCCGCCGACTCACCCGAGCTTCCGAGCCGGTTGGCGCGCCAGTTGTGGTGTGACTCCCTGACCTACAACCGCGAAGCGCTGCACGCAGCGGTCGACGTCTTCGGCCACGACCACGTCGTCTTCGGATCGGACTATCCGTTCCAAGCGATGCCGGAGCCACTCGACGACATTGTCAGCACCCTGCCCGCCGACCTGCGTCGCAGGATCTGCCGCACCAATTTGGAGGAGCACTATGGCGCACTTCCTGGGTCTAGGCATGACCCACTATCCCCTGCTGGCCGGCACCGACGAACATATGGCCGACCTGCTGGGCTGGACGCTCACTGACCCCGACATCCCCGCCGAGGCGAAGGATCCCGCGACATGGCCTGCGTCGATGCGCGCCGAATGGGGTAGGGACGGCGGAGTCGCCTCAGCAGCGCATCACCGAAAGCTATTGGTGGAGAACCTTGCTCGCTGCCGCGATGCCCTCGACGAATTCGCGCCGGATGTGGTGGTGGTGTGGGGCGACGATCAATACGAGAACTTTCGTGAAGAGGTCATCCCGCCGTTCTGCGTACTCGCCTACGGCGATGTCGACGTCAACCCCTTCGAGCTGATGAGGCGCCGCGGCAGCCCGAACGCATGGAGCCTGCCCGACGACACAACCATCACGTTGCGTGGCGACGCGGACGGGGCCCGCAGACTTGCGGACCAACTCATCGGCAGAGGATTCGATATCGCCTACTCCTACCGAAAGCGCAGTGAAGCACCTTTTCCGCACGCAATCCTCAACACCCAGCTGTTCCTGGACTACCCAAACGCCGGGTCGCACTTCGACTATCGGCTGATCCCCATCACCGTCAATTGTTACGGGCAGCACGCAATCGCACGCCAGGGCGGCCTGGCGCGGTTCGCCGCGATCGCCGACGAACGGCTCGACCCGTCCGGGCCGACGCCCGCCCGCTGTTTCGCGCTGGGCCGCGCGGTCGCGCAGGCGTTCCGCGACACCGACTTACGGGTCGCGCTGGTGGCTTCGTCGAGCTGGTCGCACGCATTTCTGACTGACAAAACGTGGCATATCACTCCTGACACTGACGCCGACCGCCGGCTGTATCAGCTGTTCGTCGACCGCGACTACCAGACGTGGCAGGCCACCCCGAGCCGCGACATCGTCGACTCTGGTCAGCACGAGATGCTCAACTGGTTTTGCCTGACTGGAGCTGTCGACGAGCTCGGCTTGGAGCTTTCCTGGTCGGAGCTCGTCACTACCGATGTGTTCAACTCCAACAAGTGTTTTGCCGCGTTCGCGGAAGGAGGCACGCGATGACATCGACAGTCGCAGGAATCGCGTTTGAGCCAAAGACCATCGATGCCGGAGGTATCGAAACCAGCTATCTCGAGGCCGGTTCCGGCGAAACGGTTCTCATGCTGCACGGGTCCGGCCCCGGCGTTTCGGCGCTGGCCAACTGGCAGCACAACATACCAACGTTGGCGCAACGGTTCCACGTGCTCGCTCCCGACATCGTCGGCTTCGGAACCACCGAGCGGCCCGAAGACATCGTTTACTCGCTGCGCACCTGGACCGATCACGTCTGGGCATTTATGGATGCCCGCGGCATGGAGAAGGCCAGAGTCATCGGCAACTCGCTGGGCGGGCGCATCGCGCTGCAGATGGCTACTGACCAGCCGGACCGGATCGCCAAGATGGTGCTGATGGGCACACCGGGCGTTGGCATGACACCCACCGAGGGCCTTGCCGCGTTGCGTGCATACGAGCCGTCGCACGATGCGATGCGCGAATTGCTGCGCAACCACTTCGCAGTCGATCCGGCAATGATCACCGACGAGCTTGTCCAGATCCGGTATGAGGCCAGCATCGCCGACGGCGCCTACGAGGCTTACCGTGCCATGTTCTTCGACCCGCGGCACGCCGGGTCCGAGCTCGGTATCACCGAAGACGAGGTGCGTGCCATCGCCACCCCGACACTGCTCATTCATGGGCGCGAGGACAGAGTGGTTGCCCTGCAGGTCTCGGTCGCGATGCTCGGGCTACTGCCGAACGCCGATCTGCATGTGTTCAGCGCATGCGGCCACTGGACCCAGATCGAGCGCGCCGACGAGTTCTCCGCTGTGGTCTCCGATTACCTCGGTCGGTCATGAGCACCGGTATCGAAACTCGGCGCCCAAAGGAAGCCGAAATGCGTCCGCAATTGCCGATCGTCGACGACGACCCGGCGACCCAACGGTTCCGGGTGCATCGGTCGGCAATGACCTCGCCGCATATTCATCGGGCCGAGATCGAGCGCATCTTCACCAAGTCGTGGCTATACGTCGGCCACGAATCAGAGATCCCGGAGCCGGGCGACTTTGTGCGGCGACCCGTGGGCGGCCGACCGGTCTTCATGGTGCGCGGGGCGAAGACCGGGAACGTCAACGTGTTCCACAACACCTGCACACACCGCGGCGCGCTCGTCTGTCGCCAGGACTCGGGCAATTCCAAGGTCTTTCAGTGTTTCTATCACGCGTGGACCTTCGACTCCGAAGGGCAGCTCAAGGGCGTGCCCGACCGCGACGCCTATGCCGGCGGGGTCAACTTTGACGAGTTGGGGCTCAAGCGGGTGGCGCGCGTGGAGTCCTATCGGGGCTTTGTCTTCGCCAGCTTCGACTCCGACATCGTCGACCTGCCAACGTATCTGGCCGGCGCCAAGGACTATATCGATCTTGTCGTCGACGGCTGTGGCGGATCGGTCGAAATGGTCCGCGGCACTAACCAGTACAGCTTCTCGGCGAACTGGAAGCTATTGGTTGAAAACAGTTTCGACGGCTACCACGCCGAATCCACCCACGACACCTATTTCAAGTATCTAGTGTCCATCGGTACCGATCTGCGCGGAGGCGTCAGCGGTCGAGAAGTTGACCTCGGCAATGGTCACGCTGTGATCGAATACAGTTCCCCGTGGGGGCGTCCGGTCGCGAAGTGGGAGCCGCTGTTCGGTGAGGAAGCCCGCACCGAAATCGAGCGGCTCCGGGCGGATCTGGTTGCTCGCCATGGCGAGAAGCGCGCGCACGCCATGACCGAAGTCAACCGGAACCTACTGATCTACCCGAACCTGATCATCAACGACATCATGGCGGTGACGGTGCGGACGCTGTATCCATCGGCTCCCGACGCCGTCGACGTCACCGCATGGGCACTGGCTCCCACCGACGAGCCGGCTCCCCTCCGTCACCGCCGGCTCGACAGCTTCCTGACTTTCCTCGGTCCAGGCGGCTTCGCCACCCCCGACGACCTGGAGGCGCTGGAATCCTGCCAACAGGGCTTCACCAGCGGCGGCGTCGAATGGAACGACATCTCCCGCGGCATGGGGCGCGTCCCGATGGCAAACGACGAAGAACAAATGCGAGTGTTCTGGCGGCGCTGGCAGCACCAGATGGGTGCCGCGGCGGACCTGGCGGGTGCCCAATGACCGCGGCGACCGTCGCGGTGTCCAGCCAGCAGATCGAGGATTTCCTCTATGCCGAGGCGGAACTGCTCGACTCGTGGGCGCTCGACGCGTGGCTGCAGCTTTTCGATGAGGACGCCAAATACGAGGTGCCTTCTAACGACGCTCTCGACGGCGATCCCGCGCACGATCTGATGCTGATTGACGACAACCACGCGCGATTGGCGGCCAGAGTCGAACGACTCAACAGCCGACGCGCCCACCGCGAGTACCCACATTCCCGCACCAATCATCAGGTGTTCAACGTGCGGGTGAAAGGTTCAGCCGAGGATATTTCGGTGACCGCGTCATTCACGGTCTGGCGATTCCGAGCTGGACGGTCGAGCTGCTATGTCGGCCGGTACCGCTACCGGCTGCGACGAACTGACGACGGCTTCCGCATTGCCGCCAAGCGCGCAGAACTGGACATGACGGACCTGCGGAACGTTGGCGACGTGGCGATCATCCTATGAGCGACGTACTGTGCGGCCGGACCGCGGTCGTCACTGGCGCGGCATCTGGTATCGGCCTGGGCATCACTGCACGCCTTATCGACGATGGCGCAGCGGTTTTCGCGGCGGCCCGCAGCAAAGAAGACCTGGATCACGTCTACGAACAGGCGGCGATACTCGGCGGATTCGTCGGCGAACTCAACGAGCACGGCGCGGCCGACGACCTGGTCGCCGCGGCGGTCGGCGCGCTCGGCCACGTCGATGTTCTGGTCAACAACGCCGGTGGCGGGGTGATCCGGCCAACCCTGGAGCACACCGAAGAGACCCTGCGCGCCACCGTCGATAATAATCTGTGGACGACCATCCACTGCGTGCGAGCGGTGCTGCCGCACATGGTTTCTCGACGACACGGACGTATCATCAACATCGGCGCCGATTCAGTGCGGACCGGGCTGGTGGACCACGCGATGTACAACGCCGCTAAGGGCGGTGTGCATGCGATGGTCACCGGCCTCGCGCGCGAGTTTGCGGCCGCCGGCATTACGGCAAACACTGTTGCACCCTGTTACGTGCGGACACCAGAACTGGCGTCACTACTCGAATCCGGGCGGGCACCAACACGTTTAGAGAACATCGTCGAGGAGGGCACGGCTATCGTCGCGATCGGACGCCCGGGAGATCCAGCGGAGGTCGCGGCGGCAGTCGCCTTTCTCGCCGCCGAGGACAGCCGATTCATCACCGGGCAAACGATCTACGTCAACGGCGGCAGCAGCATGGGCTGACGCCCTCGTTGCCTACAACCCACGCAGCCGTTCAGCGGTGGTGTCGCGTGAGCAGCAGGACGGCGCGACGTTCGTGACCGCGCCCCAGCAGGACCAGAGAACCGCAACGCGCAGCCGGCGAAAGGTGACGACTGCACAGGGATCACGGCACTTCGTCAAGGATCGCAGGGAGCGAGGACCGGTGAAACCCGTCGAAGGCCACATTGTTCTTGGCCGGCTGCAGATCCCACCAACCCCGGCGGGCGTTCGGCGCTCCACCGTCGATGCGGATGCAGGAGCCGGTGATGTAGCTCGCCGCTGGCGACAGCAGATAGACGATCGCCGCCGAGACTTCGGCTTCAGTTCCGAACCGCTGCAACGGGATACCTGGCGTCAAGTCGTTGCGAATAAACGCCGTGTCCTTGTCTTCGTAGGTGTCCAGACCCTGCGACGCGATCGATCCGGGGGCGACGGTGTTGACACGCACACCCGATTCGGCCCACTCGGTCGCCGCGCACTCGCTCAGCG
>DASXJI010000274.1:0-4967 GCA_036497495.1 Mycobacterium sp. | reverse complement strand
CGAGCCGCGTCCGCAGGCGGCGACGGATCTGCGCAACTATTTCACCGCACACCCGCAGGAGTACTACGACTTACGAGGCATCCTGGCACCCATCGGTGACACTCAGCGTCAGTGCAACACCACGGTGCTCTCGCCCGACCTGGAGTCGGCCTACAACGAATTCATGGCGGGCTGAGCGTAGGTGCGACGACTGCCGGTGAACGCGCGACGCGAACGCGTACGAGCCGGCGAGTTCGCGCGCCACGGGCGGCGGTGTATCGGGCGCTGTTGACCCGATCGCCGTCGCCCCGTGGCGAGCACCCAACGGCATGACCGCCGTCGTGCACACATTCGATGTCCTTGTTGGGGGTCGGTATCCAGCCCGCTGATGACGCCGTTCCTCGACGGCCGCGATGGCGATCGTCAAGGGTGGTCATGGCACTACAGAAGAGACGCCATCGCCACCTGGCGTGAACCCAGCCGCCACCTGGTGCAGGCGGGAGGGCTATCGGCTCGGCAGTGAGCGTGGAAGCCCGAACCACGGCAGCATGCTGTTGTCGAATCGGGTCAGCGCGCAGATGCGGTCTCCGGTGAGGGCGAGAACGTAAACGCCGGTCCCATGGCTGATGCCGTTGGGGCCGCGCAGGTAAGCACCGAAAGCCGGTTGACCGTTGGCTCGCGTCGGTACGAGATCGAATCTGCGGCCGGCGCCAAAGATGCTGGCGCAGAAGCGGGCAACGATGTCTCGACCCTCGTACTCGAAAGGTACCGGCGGCATTGACATGAAAACGTCGTCGGTCAGCAGGGCAACCAGGGCGTCGAGATCGGCGGACTCCCACGCCCGAACGAACTTCGCCAGCACCGCATCCTCGAACGGTGAGCCGGGAATTGGTTCGCTGTCGGCGTCGGCTGGCGGCCGGCACAGCAGGGTGGCGCGGGCTCGTTTGAGAGCGCTGTTAACCGAGTCGACGGTCGAGTTCAGCATGTCGGCCACCTCGTTGGCATGGAATCCGAGGACGTCGCGGAGGACGAGGACGGCGGTCTGACGCGGCGGGAGCACCTGCAAAGCGGTGATGAACGCCAGGGAGATCGATTCCATCTGCTCATAGCGGGCCTCTGGACCGATCGGCGCGCCAATCGCGGACTCGAGCAGAGTGTCGGGATATGGCTGCAGCCATACGACTTCACCGAGCCGGGTGGGCTCGGGCGGCTCAACATTGGGCACGTCCCAGTTCTTGGCCTGGCGTCGGCTCGCCGAGCGGCGCGCGTTGAGGCATCGATTGGTCGCGATCCGATACAGCCAGGTGCGCATCGAGGCGCGCCCCTGGAAGCAGCCGAGACCCTGCCAGGCGGCGAGCATGGTGTCCTGCAGGGCATCCTCGGCGTCCTGCACGGATCCGAGCATCCGGTAGCAGTGAACGTGGAGCTCTGCGCGGAAGGGCTCGGTCAAGGTTCGGAACGCATCGCCGTCGCCGGCCCGCGCATTCGACATCAGATCACCGGTCACCATCCGCGTGTCACCTCTCCCGTACCGCACGGCACTTCCCTTGAGTATCGACACCAGTCGAACGCCGAACTGGGCGGCCAGCAGGCGCCCAGTTTCCAGGTGCCGCGGTTTCTACATGAGTGGCAGTCCGACTACCAAACACAGGAGCGCCGACATGGGATCGATCGTCGTTTTCGAGAACGTCTCGCTCGATGGAGTCACTCAGGACCCAACTGGGGAGGAGGGATTCAGCCCTCACGACTGGCGCGCCGGGCTCCCGCCAACTGACCGCCAAAAATGGGACAAGCTCATACGCGATGACGCGCTGGGCGCACAGGCCCTGCTGCTGGGCCGACGCAGCTATGAGTTCTTCGCCGCACGGTACCCACACCGCACCGGCGAGCTCGCCGACAGGATGAACAGCCTGCCGAAATACGTGGTCTCCGCCACTCTCGCAGATCCTGGCTGGAACAATTCGACGGTGCTCGACGCCGACCTCGTTGACGAGGTTTCGAAGCTCAAGCACGCGATCAACGGCGAAATCCGCGTCTATGCCAGCTCCCAGCTCGTGCAGACACTGATCGAGCACGACCTGGTCGACGAGCTGCGGCTGACGATCTTCCCGCTGGTGATGGGTGCAGGCACGCGCCTCTTCGACCGGACCGGCGATCCAAAACCCCTGCGCCGCATCGACACCCGGACCGTCGGTGACAGCCTCACCTACCTCACCTACCAACGCATCCCAGAGACGATCTGACCGAGAAGAAACTAATCGCTCAACACCGCCCAGTTAGGCCTCTGGCCGGTGTCTACCCGAATGACATCACCGACAAGGAAAATGATGACAGCTACATCACGGGCGCAGGAGAACGCGCCAGAACAGCCTCAGCGGGGCTTGACGTTCGTGCTTGTGCACGGAGCTTTCCAGACCGGAGCCGCGTGGGAGTATGTAGCGGCTGAGCTACGCCGGCGCGGACACGCGGTGCACACGCCAACGATTGCCGGGCACGGTCCGAACGCGGCGATGAGCCGCACCCACGCCGATGCGGTTGCCTCGCTAGTCGCCTACTTGCGCGAGCATGGTCTGTCAGATGTCGTACTGGTCGGGCATTCAATCGCTGGAAGCTACATCGCCAAGACCGCGGAACAGGCTCCCGAGCTGATCAGGAGGCTCGTGTTCCAGGGCGCCTTCGCGGCTGCGGACGGCAACGCGCTGGCCGATGAGTTCCCGCCTGAAGACGCCGCGTTCTTCGCCATGGCCGACGCCGCTCACGGTTTCCTCCTCCCGTTCGAGGTAGTGCGCGAACGCGCCTGCAACGACATGGAATTGAGCGCTGCCCAAGCAATTTATGCGGAAATGTCTCCCATCCCGGTCGCCTACTTCACTGACAAACTCGACCTCAAGGTCTTCTACGAACTGATCGGCAAGGGACAAATCGGAACCAGTTACATACACCCCGTCAACGACTTCGCTCTGCCGCCAGGCGAATACGCCGCTTTCCCGCGCTTCGCCCAACGGCTCGGTCCGCTCTGTCGAATCGCGCAGATTCAGGGTGCGCACTATGTCATGGTGACCCGCCCCGGTGAACTTGCCGATGCCCTCATCCAAGCAGGGCGTGACTGATAATCCCGCAAGCCATCTTCAACGGCTTCAAATTCAGCCTGACAAACCTATCTGGAGGATCACGCTTTTTCGTGCTGCCATTCCTCGACGTCGACTTGAATTCCCAAACGAAGAATTCTTGCGCTCAGCTCGTAGTCACTCGGTCTTCCTGGTGAAAGAGTTGAAGCCACCGCCCTTCAACGGGGTATGCGCTGAAGGTACGACACGACACAGAGGAGTCCACAAACCGATGGCCGAGCAAAACGAGGGCGCTGCGATGATGGCAACGGTCGACGATGCGGCTCCCACTGCGCCTACCGCCTGCGCGGGTTGGACCACCCACGATATCGTTGCCCATCTGGCCGCCGGATCCAAAGAGATCGCCGATTTGATCGAAGAGAAACTCGCCGGGTTGCCGCCGCGCCCAACTCGGGAGTTCACCAGCCGCGAGGCGCCGTTTCGGGCCTTGCCCGACGCGGACCTACGCACTGCCTGGTCACGGGAAATCCAACGCAAGACCGAAGCGGTGGCGGCGCTGGCCGCGCTCGGTGCAGATGCCACTTTCGAATTCACCGGCGCCTCGCTCACCGCTGCGCAAATCGCCACCCATTCGCGCAGCGAGGCAGCCATCCACCGCTGGGATATCGCCGGCGAGGACGCTGTCTCCAACCTGCTACTGAGCCAGCCCGAACTCACCGCCCACGCGGTGACGGTGCTCAACGCCATGCCGGGGCTGTTGGAATCCTCCCGCGAGCGGATGAAGCATGCTGACCGATATCCGCTTAGCATCGTGCTGCGGTCTCCAGATCAGGCCGACGTGATACTGGCCGCCGACTCGGATGGAAACGCGCGGCTCGAACTCGCCGACGAGTCTGCCGACGGCGACGCCGTAGTAGAACTCGATACGGCGGCCCGGCTGTTGACCATTTGGGGACGGCACTCCTCCACCCGCCCAGAGCGCGTCATTGCCGACGAGGCAAGCCAACACGTAATCCAGACCCTGCTCTGGCCCGACGCCGTTCACTGGCCCACGTGAGACCTGTCGGCGCCTATCACAAATAATCCGTCAGCTGGTCAGCCCGAGATGCTCGCGCAGCGTGGTGCCGCTGTATTCGGTGCGGAACCCTGAACGCTCCTGCAGCACGGGTACCACTTGGTCCACGAACTCGTCCAGGCCGTGCGGCGTCAGGTGCGGCACAAAAATGAACCCATCGCAGGCGTCGGACTGAATGTAGCGGTCGATCTCCGCGGCCACGTGATCGGCGGTACCGACGAACTGCTCACGGCTGCTGACGGCGATGATCAGCTCGCGGATCGAAAGGTTCTGCGCCTCAGCGCGTTCCCGGTAACGGCGGGCCACCTCGATCGGGTCGCCGTGCCGGACGCGGCCCTGGGTGATGCTGGTGTCGCCGCTCGGATCGTCCTTGGGCAGCGGTCCGTCGGGGTCGTAGTCCGAAAGGTCACGGCCCCAGACCTGCTCGAGCATCGCGATCGCCGTCGGGCCGCTGACTTGCTGGCGCCGGATGTAGTGCGCCTTGTCATCAGCCTCCACGGCAGTGTCACCGAGCACGAACGTGGCTGCCGGGAACACCTTGAGGGCGTCTGGATTTCGCCCGTAGGATGCCGCACGGCCTTTGACGTCGGCGTAATAGCGCAGGCCATCCTCTAATGACCCATGCAGGGTGAACAGCGCATCGGCGTAGTGGGCGCCGAAGTTGCGGCCTTCGTCGGAGTCCCCGGCCTGCAACAGAATCGGATGTCCCTGCGGCCCTGCGGGCAGTGTCGCAACTCCGTGTACGTCGAATTGCGGGCCGTGATGGTCGACCACTGCCACCCGGTCGGGATTGAGGTAAGTTCCCGAATCGACATCGGCCAGCACGGCATCCGATGCCCAGCTGT
>DASXJI010000273.1:0-2009 GCA_036497495.1 Mycobacterium sp. | reverse complement strand
CTGGAAATCGCCGAAAAGGGCGACACCGAGCCGATCGCGGTGGTGGGAATGGGTTGCCGGCTACCGGGCGGCGCCGACACCCCCGACCAGTTCTGGCGGCTGCTGCAGGACGGCGGCACCGGCATCGTCGGCGTCCCGTCGGGACGCTGGGACGCCGACACCTTCTACTCCGATGACCACTCGGTGCCGGGCACGATCGTCAGCAAAGAGGGTGGTTTTCTCACTTCCTGGCGACCCGATGAGTTCGACGCCGAGTTCTTCGGCATCTCCCCGCGCGAGGCCGCGGCGATGGACCCGCAGCAGCGGCTGTTGCTCGAAGTCACTTGGGAGGCACTGGAAAACGCGGGCATCACCGCGCCGATGATCCGCGGCACCCAGACTTCGGTGTTCGTCGGTATGACCACCTACGACTACACCCTGACCCTGGCCGGCCGGCTGCCGCCGGAAGAGGTCGACCCGCACGTCCCGTTCGGCAACGCCGCGAACTTTGCTGCGGGACGGCTGTCCTATTTTCTTGGTGCACACGGCCCGGCAGTCGTGCTCGACACCGCCTGCTCGTCGTCGCTGGTCACAATTC
Source organism: Mycobacterium sp. (assembly GCA_036497495.1). Classification (GTDB taxonomy): domain Bacteria; phylum Actinomycetota; class Actinomycetes; order Mycobacteriales; family Mycobacteriaceae; genus Mycobacterium. Next base: position 1,432 of record DASXJI010000273.1, on the reverse strand, counting down.
ATCTGGCCTGTCAGAGCCTGCGCCGGCGGGAAAGCGACCAGGCGCTGGTGGCCGGGGTCAACCTGATGCTGAGCCCGGAAAACAGCATTGCCACCTCGCGCTGGGGCATGTTGGCCCCGGATGGCCGATGCAAGACTTTCGACGCCAGCGCCGACGGCTACGTCCGCAGCGAGGGCTGCGGCGTCGTGGTGCTCAAGCGGCTCAGCGACGCAGTGCGCGAAGAGGATTCGATATTGGCAGTGGTGCGCGGCTCGGCAGTCAACCAGGACGGACCCAGCAGCGGCCAGACCGTGCCCAGTGGGCCGGCTCAGCAGGCCGTGGTTCGATCGGCATTGGCGGCGGCGCGACTGGAGCCGTCGGACATCGACTACATCGAGGCGCATGGCACCGGCACCGCACTCGGTGATCCGATCGAATTGGGTGCGCTGCATCAGGTCTTCGGCGAGCGCCAGGGCGCGGCGCCGCTGGTGCTGGGCTCGGTCAAGACCAACCTGGGTCACCTGGAGTCGGCCGCGGGCATCGCCGGTTTCATCAAAACCGTTCTCACCGTGCAGCACGGTTACATTCCGCAGCATCTGCACTTCACCGAGCTGACGCCGAACGCCGTCGAAGGCGCATCGAAGTTCACCATCGCTGCCGACGGCATGGACTGGCCGGCCGTAGGGCGCGCGCGTCGGGCCGGGGTGTCGTCCTTCGGGGTCAGCGGCACCAACGCCCACGTCGTCATCGAGCAAGCCCCGGCCACCGAAACTCTTGTGCCGCAACCGGAACCGGTGATCACGACCTTGGTGGTATCGGGCAAGTCCCCTGCGCGGATCGCGTCAACAGCGCAGACTCTGGCCGACTGGATGATCGGCGAGGGCGCCGCGGTGTCGCTGACCGATGTCGCCCACACGCTCAACCACCACCGCACCCACCACAAGGCCTTCGCCACGGTGGCCGCGCGCGATCGCGCCCACGCCGTCGCCGGGCTGCAGGCATTGGCGGCCGGCCAGTCGGCGATCGGCCTGGCCGGACCCCACGAAGGGTTGTGCAAACCGGGCAAGGTCTTTGTGTATTCCGGCCAGGGATCACAGTGGCCCGGGATGGGCCGGCAATTGTTGGCCCACGAGCCGGCGTTCGCCGCCGCGGTCGACGAGCTGGAGCCGTTGTTCCTCGAGCACATGAGGTACTCCCTGCAGCAAGTGCTGACCGAGGGCCGGCGGGTGACCGGCGACGCCCGCGTCCAGCCGGTGCTGATGGGCTTACAGTTGGCGTTGACCGCGTTGTGGCGTTCATACGGTGTGGAACCCGATGCGGTGATTGGACATTCGATGGGAGAAGTGACCGCGGCCGTGGTGGCCGGGGCGCTGACCCCCAGTGAGGGCCTGCGGGTCATCGGGATCCGTTCGCGACTGATGTCGAAGCTGGCCGGCCAAGGCGCGGTGGGTCT
>DASXJI010000272.1:0-2332 GCA_036497495.1 Mycobacterium sp. | reverse complement strand
GTGATCGGTCATTGGATAGTGCTCCTGTTCTAGGTAGGTTCGGTTTTCGTCATGTCGAGTCACATCGATCGGTGGCCGACATGATCACTGGCGCTCTCGACTCCGTGAAACACCGGCATGGCTCGGCAGATCGCTTCGACGCTGCGACCGGCTTGCATGACCGCGCGGTCCGGCCGCACGATGGCGGCGCTGGCGCGGCCTTTGCGCAGCCAGCCGTCAAGGTCGCTGCCGGGGGCGGCGAGCACGACGGCGGCTCCGCGGCTGCTGAGCTCGTTTCGCTGCGCATCGGTGAGCGGCGAGGAGGTGATCAGCGCGAACCGGTTCCCGACGACCTCATCGAACCGCAGGCCGTCCTGCAGCACCGGGTTGGGGCACAGCGTTCCGGCCAGCCCGCCGGGTGTGCGGGATTTGATCACCAGTTCGGAACTGCGCAGACCGGGGGTCACGCCGTCGGCGGCACTGACCCCGGTGCCCGGCAGGCGCAGGTTCTGCATGCGCGGGAACACCACGTGGCGTATCAGATCGCCGACGCGCCCGCCGCCGGTCATGGCCGCTCCCACCGACACGGCCATCAATATCATGGCTGCCGCGTGCAGCTTGCGTTCTTGCTCGTAGGTGTCCAGCACGCTTTCGGGCAGCGTGCCGTCGAGCACGCCGACCAGTTTCCAGGTCAGGTTCATCGCGTCGCGCAAGCCCGCAGCCATGCCCTGACCGACGAACGGCGGGGTCAGGTGCGCGGCGTCACCGAGCAGGAACACATTGCGGTCGCGCCAGCGGTTGGCCACTTGCGCGCGGAACGTGTAGGCGGTCACCCGCACCAGCTCCAACGCGTCGGCGGGAGTGTCGCCCAGCCAGGGCCTGATCAGCGACTCGACGTCCGCCAGGGTCTGGTAGTCGGCTACGGTTTCGCCGTCGACCAGTTGGAATTCCCAGCGGTAGCGGGTTTCTGACACCCGCATGTACGTGCCGCCACGCTGGGGGTTGCACAGCTGGTGGCAGCCCTCCCACTGCTTGAGATCGACGTCGGTGTTCACGTCGATCACGAGCCAGTCCTGGGTAAACGGCAGGCCGTACATGTGCGCCCCGATGGACGCGCGGGTAAGGCTGTTGGCACCGTCGCAGCCCAGCACGTAGCTGGCCTGCACACTCTGCTCGCCGCCGCGCACGCGATCAAGGAAGCTCACCCGCACCCGGCCGTTCTGGGTTTGGCTGACCGAGGTGACCTCCACGTTGCCGTGGATGGTGACCTTGGGGTAGCGCTTGACGTTGGCGCGGAGCATGGCTTCCAGCTCAGGCTGGTCGAACATGTTCATCTGCGGGAATCCGTGGGCGGCGCTGAGCTCCGTACTACGCGGTATTTCGCTCAGTACCCGCATCTGCGGGTCGATCAGCCGAAGACCGTGCCCTGGCCGGCTGTGGGCGGCGAACTCGTCGCCGACACCCAGCCGGGCCAGGATGCGGTACACCTCGTCGTCGGCGTGCACCGCCCGCGGCAGCGGGTAGACGGTCTCGTGGCGGTCCAGCACCAGGGTTTCGACGCCGTATTGGCCCAGCAGGGTCGCGGCGGCGATGCCGGCTGGGCCGGCGCCGACGACCACAACGGGAACGAATTCCGGCAGGCCGTTGTTCTGGGCGGTCATTTGTACACCACCACATTGCGCTGGACGCCGAGGTCGATGGCGCCGTCGTCGGTGGCGATGGTGGCCTCGACCACATCACCGTCGTGCAGGTAGGCGGGGTTGTTCTCGAACTGCGCGGTCAAGAAGGCCCCGAGATCCATCTCACCCTTGGGCGTTTTGCCGTGCAGGGTCAGGGCGGTGCCCACCGGAGTTCCGGTCAACAGGATGTCGCCGGCATCGACCTTCTGGAACTTCGCCAGCGCCTGCAGCGCCTGCACCGGCGGGTAGAGGATGTCGCCCTCGATGACCATGTTCTGCCGCACTTCGCCGTTGACCGACAGCCGCAGCCGCAGCTCACCGAAACGGTTGAGTTCCTCGGCGTCGAGCAGCACCAGCGCCGGCCCGACCGGGGTGAAGCTGGGATAGGACTTCGACTCGAAGAACTGCTGCTTGGTCAGCTGCACATCGCGCGCCGAGATGTCGTTGGTGACAACCAAGCCCACCACGAAATCGGCCAGGTTGGCGGCAGTGACCTCGGTGCCCACAGGCAGCTCGCGGCCGAAGACCAGACCGATCTCGAGCTCGTAGTCCATCAGCTTCACATGCGACGGCTTGACGATGTCGCCGAACGGCCCGGTGACAGACCCGGAAGCCTTGCGGAAGAAGGTCAGCGGGGTCTTGGCGGGGTCGCGGCCGACGTCTTTGACATGCGA
>DASXJI010000271.1:0-11435 GCA_036497495.1 Mycobacterium sp. | reverse complement strand
GCCGGTGCCGAAGCCCGGTTGCTCTGGTACGCCAACCACGCCCACGGCACGGGCCCCGCCTACACCGTCGTCACGGTGACCGCCGTTCGTGATGGTGCGGCGTGGGAGCGCCTGGCGCGACGCATTCAGCGGGGCGATCTGCGGCAGTGGATGCGTGAGCTCGACTCGCTCCGCCACGACGTAGCGGCGAAGCTCCTTGTGGCGCTTCCGTGGTCGCCACTTCAGGACATGCCGTTCGGCGAAATACCAACCGATGGGCGGGAACACGAGCTGAGCCTCTACATGGAGGACACCATGTGGCCGTACGAGGACAAGTTCACCGAATACATCCACCGCTGCGGCGAGGTGTACTCCAGGAGCCTTGAGACCTCCGAGTCGATGCTGGACATTCAGGCTGGCTTCCAGCCCGCCCTGGGCAGTCACCTGCGCCGGGAAGTCGTACTGATGCAACGGATCCGCCAGCCGGAGGTGCTGCTCAACCTCGTGCGGAACGAGATCCCAGCCCGCTACCGTGCACCGGGAACCTGGATGTACGAGGCTTTAGACCTACGCGATCAATGGTGCAGCCGGCTACTTCGGACTTCCTCATGGTCACCGTTGTATTAAGCCGCGCATGAATATCGGCACCATCACCGACGCCGCCGCCATCGGCGATCCCGACCGCGTCGCGCTCATCATTGGCACGGACACAATCGGATACGGCCAACTGCACGCCACCGTCGAACGCTGTGCTGCGGGTTTGGCTGCCAATGGTGTGGCGTCCGGAAGCCGCGTCGCCATCGTCGACGGCGGCAGCCTGCTTTCCATCGCATCGGTGCTCGCGGCAGCGCGCATCGGTGCAGCGGCAGCGCTGATGAACCCCGCGCTCACAACATCAGAGCTGCGGGCCCTGATGCAGAATGCGGGATGCGCCCACGTCGCAGTTGCAGGCGATGCGCAGGCGGCCCGGCTATATGAAGCGGGCGCGAATCGAGTATTGACAGCCGCTGACCTGTTGAGCGACAGCCCCATTCCCGCGGTGAAGACGGCCGACGATATGAACGACCGCGACGCCCTCGTCTTGTTCACCAGCGGTACCACCGGACTCCCGAAGGCGGTCGGAATCACCAGCCGGCAACTGAGTGGACGCATCCGCGGAATGGCGCAGCCGTTCCGGCCGGAGTCAGCGCCCACCGTGGCGATGATGTGTGTCCCGTTCTTCCACGTCGGCGGTTCCCTGGGCATGCTCGGCAGCCTGTACTCCGGCAACACCTCGGTCGTGCAGGAGCGGTTCGATGCGGCAGAGTGGTTGCGGCTGGTGCGGCAGCATCGGGTGCGCACCGCATTCCTGGTACCGACGATGCTGCAGCGGATCCTTGACCACTCCGACTTCGCCGGCACCGACCTGACGTCGCTGATTGCCATCGCCTACGGAGCGGCGGCCGCGCCCGTCCCATTGGTGCGCCGTGCAATGGACGCCCTGCCGCATGTCGCGTTTGCCAATGTGTTTGGCCAGACCGAAACCCTCGGCGCCTACACAAGTTTGACGCCGCAGGACCACCGCGATACCAACCGGGTGGGCTCGGTGGGAACTCCGCTGCCCGGAGTTGAGGTCCGGGTGGTGGATCCCGACACGGGGACAGACGTCGAGGCGGGGGTTGTTGGCGAGCTGTGGGTGAACACCAGCCAGAATGTCACCGAAGGCTGGCTGCATACCGGCGACCTCGCACGGCGCGATGCCGACGGCTACATCTATCCCAGCGGCCGGCTCAGCGACACCATCAACCGTGGGGGAGAGAAGTTCGGCCCGATCGAGGTCGAGGAGGCGCTGCGCACCCATCCGGCGGTGAGCGATGTCGCGGTCGCCGGCATTGCCGACGAGGAGATGGGTCAGCGGGTGGGCGCTGCGGTCGTTACTCGCCTCCCCGTCACGCTCGACGAGCTGCGGTCGCATTGCCGGGACTTCATCGCATATTTCAAGCTGCCCGAGCGGGTGGCGATCGTCGACCGCATCCCGTACAGCGACACCGGCAAAGTCGATCGCCGCCAACTTGCCGTATTGATCGCCGAGAACGCCTGAGCTACCGATAAGGAGTCGCCGTGCTATTCCTTCACGAAACCCACCAGGTCGTCGGCGCCCGCGAGGACGACTTCGAGGCGGCCTACCGAGAAGGTTGGATGCCCACCCTGGCGCAGGAGGAGAAGGCTCGGTTGCTCTGGTACACCAACCATGCGCACGGCTCGGGATTGGCTTACAACGTGGTCACTGTGACCGCGATAGCCGACGGCACAGCGTGGGAGAGTCTGGCCCGTAGGGCGCAAACCGGCGACCTGGCGCCGTGGATGCGCGAATTGGACAACCTGCGCCACGAGGTCACCGGCAAGATCCTGTTGCCGGTCGAGTGGTCGCCGCTGCAAGACGTGGACCTGACGACCGTGCCCACCGACGGTGCGACGCATCCCCAGAGTCTGTTCATGGAGGACACCGGGTGGCCTTCTGCCGCGCTGGACGACTACATCCGCTCCTGGGATGAGATTTACTATCGCGTGCTTTCCAAGGCGCCCCCGGGCAGACGAGTGCTCGAAATCCAGGCCTGCTTCCAGGTGGCGCACGGGAGCTACAAACGCCGAGAGGCGATGCTGTGGCAGAAGATTGACGCAACCAACGACTACGCCACCCTGAAGCATCTGCTGACTACCGACATCCCGCCTGAGCATCGCGGGCCGGGGACTTACATGTTCGATGCCCTGAAGTACCGCGACCAGTGGGAGAGTCGTCTGCTTCGCACCTCAGCCTGGTCACCCCTGTACTGATCTGGCCCCAAAGCTGTTCTTGCGGTTCAGTATTCGGTCGGCCTCAGCCGGCATCTCGGCGACGATGTCGGCAGCGGGACGCACTGCGTGGATAAGACCGATCGACTCACCGATGAGGATGGCGGCGGCCTCGAAATCTTCTGCAGCAACGGCGGCTTGATATGTCCTCACCACTTCGGGCAACGACGCCTGCAGTTCGGCTTCGTGGCCGTGCCAGCCGTCGACGAACCGGTTACTCAGGGCCCGCTCGTTGTACTCGGGCGCCCAATCCAACTCCCGCACGTAGTCATAGACCCGAGTGCGGTACGTATCGTCGCCGCTGGCACCGATAGCTCGCTCGTGAGCACGCGGTGACACCAGTGCTTCCGGGGAAGCCCAGAGCCGAGTGCCTACCACCACACCATCGGCGCCGAGCATGAGTGCTGCCGCAAGTCCGCGCCCATCGGCGACGCCTCCGGCCGCCAACACCAACGTTTCGGGCGCACGTTCGGCGGCCAGGTCGACGACCTCGGGCACCAGGGTGAACGTCGTGCGAACCGTCATTCCGTGCCCGCCCGCCTCGCTGCCCTGAGCCACCAGTATCTGCGCGCCGGCGTCCAGAGCCTGACGCGCCCGGTCGAGCGTTTGAACCTGCGCAATAAGCGGGATCCCGGCCTCGTGGATGCGCTCAGCGAACGGGTGCAGATCGCCGAAAGACAACATGATCGCCGCCGGCTGCCGGTCCAGCGTCTCGGCGAGCACGTCGGGATTGCGGGCCAGACTCCAGGTGATGAACCCACATCCGACCCGCGCGCCGTCGGCCAGACCGAATTCGCGCGCTACCCAGTCCGAGTCGGCGTAGCCGCCACCGATCAAGCCGAGGCCACCGCCCATTGACACGGCCGCGGCGAGCTTGCCTCCCGAGGCCAGCGCCATCGGCGCGGACACGATCGGGTGATCGATGCCGAAGAACTCGGTGAGCCGGGTTTTCATGTGAGCCCTCCGGTCAGGACGTACCACAGCGGCATGATTTCTCCCGTGATGTCGCTCGAGTGTCGAGTTGACGCTAACCGTCTCAACGCGTGCCCTGAATGATCGCTTCCGCCCACGCGCGCTTGCCGGTTCGGGCCGTTGATACGGCGCCTGCCTGCGGTGATAGCGGGCTAATCGTTGCAAGCCACACCGGGCCGGCAACTCGCTATCAGTCCAGTGCACTGATAACCTGCCAACGCCGTCGTTTGTGACGATGCGCCGCGGTGAACGAAGCACCAGTGGCCTCACGGAAAGAATGTTGTGCGCAGCGGAGAGATCAAGGCCCTCACAGGACTTCGCATCATCGCCGCAGTGTGGGTGGTGCTCTTTCACTTCCGGCCGCTGTTGCGCGATGCCGCACCCGGATTTCTCGACGCGCTCACACCGGTGCTCAATTGCGGGGCCCAAGGCGTGGACCTGTTCTTCATCCTGAGTGGGTTCGTGCTGACCTGGAACTACCTCGACCGGATGGGCGGATCCTGGTCGACCCGTGCCACCCTGCACTTCCTTTGGCTGCGGTTGGCCAGGGTGTGGCCGGTTTATCTGGTCACCCTGCATTTGGCCGCACTGTGGGTCATTTTCACGCTGCACGTGGGCCACGTGCCGTCGCAGGAGATCTACCGCTTCACTGCGATCAGCTACGTGCGCCAGGTCCTGTTGGTACAGCTGTGGTTCCAACCGTTCTTCGACAATTCGAGCTGGGACGGGCCGGCATGGTCCATCAGCGCCGAGTGGTTGGCCTACATCCTGTTCGGGCTGCTGGTGCTGGTGATCTTCCGGATGGCCCGCGCTACCCGGGCTCGCAACCTGCTGTGGCTGGCGGTCGCCGCCGCACTGCCCCCGGTGGTGTCGCTGCTGGTGACCGGTCAGTTCTACACGCCCTGGAGTTGGCTGCCGCGCATCGTCATGCAGTTCACGGCCGGAGCACTGGTCGCCGCCGCGGTCAGCAGGTTGCAGCTCAGCGACCGTGGTCGTCGCGCCGCCGGCTGGGCGTCCGTGTTGCTGATGGCCGCTGTGGTGGGCTTTCTGTACTGGTCCGATGCGCACCCGCTGCACGGTGTGACGGACACCGGCGGTTTGGTCGACATCTTGTTCGTGCCGCTGGTGATGACACTGGCTGCCGGTACCGGCAGCTTGCCGGCGCTGCTGTCCATCCGGCCGCTGGTCTACGGCGGGCAGATCTCGTTCTGTCTGTACATGGTTCACGAGCTGGCGCACACCGCGTGGATCTGGACGGCTCAGCAGTTCGAGCTCAGGATGTTCGGCAACGGCGGCAAGCTGCTGCTGGCCGCAGTGCTCGCGGTGACCTTCGTCGCCGCGGCCGTGCTGTATCACGTCGTCGAGGAGCCCGCCCGTCTCTGGATGCGCAGGATGGTCGGCGATGGCCGGCCTGTGGTCGATGCTGCTGATCCTGCTGTGCCGGCCGCGGGCGGCAAACTGCAGTCGATCGACGGGAGCCAGGAGGGTCGACCGAAGTCGATTTCGGCGCGCGCTGGCTGAAACTGTCTGGTAGAGCTAGCAATACTGCGGCACATCCTGATCAAGTAGCATCCCTGTGGTGCGAGACCTTCGGGTCTCGCGTCCGTCGACAAGTGGGGCCTCACCAGCGCTGGCGGGCGCCCACGCAGCGTCCAACCGGACAACAGCGGGTCGACGGCGCAATTCGTCGTGGTGTTTTTACGATGCCGCTTATACGGCTGAGACACGCGGCCGGCGTGGTGGACAGTGGAGGTAACGGTGGGGCGTCTAGCCACAGTCGTCATCGCAGGTGCAGTCGCGACCGGAGTGGTCACCGTCCATCCCGCCACGCTGCAGCCCTTCCAGACGGTGGCCCGTGGCACCCCGATCGACCACGTCGCGGTGATCGGGGATTCCTACACGACCGGTACCGATGAAGGCGGCTGGGGATCGAATACCTGGACCAACCGCACCTGGCTGACGCTCGCGCGCCAAGGCGTGCAGGTCCTGCCCGAGGTTGCCTCCGAAGGCAGGGCCGGCTATGTCGTCCGCGGTGATCACGGCAGCGTCTTCGAGGACCTGACCAACCGGGCCGTCCACCCCGACGATGCGTTGGTGGTGTTCTTCGGCTCACGCAACGACCACGGTGTCGACCCGGCGCAGATGGCGGCCATGGCGCACGACACCTTGGACCTGGCCCGCCGTATCGCGCCCTCGGCGAAGTTGCTGGTGATCGGCCCGCCGTGGACGGACCCCGATCCGCCGATCGACGTCCTCTACATCCGGGACATTCTCAGCGGTCAGGCCAACGAGGCCGGGGCGACGTTCATCGATCCGATCAGCGAACGATGGTTCGTCGGCAGACCCGATCTGATCGGCCCCGACGGCGTGCACCCTAACGACGCCGGGCACGCGTACATGGCCGAGAAGATCGCTCCGTTGATCCACGCGCAGTTGTCTCGGCGGGCCTGATCCCGCTCGCACTCAACGCGTTTCGCGCGGTCTCTTCGCGGGTACCTCGGGGTCCACGAGACGAGATTGGGGATTGCAGATGAAGTCTGGCGTTCGGACAGCGACGACCCTGTTCTTCGGCGCGGCCATGCTCCTGCTTGCGGTTGGCTGCGGCGGGGGCGATAAGGGCGGCCACACCACCACAACAACGACGACGACCACGACTCCGTCGTCGAGCGTGGCGCCACCGCCGTCGACGGCGCCCGGCGGCGGTGGGCCTGGTGGTGCGACCGGCGGCGGCGGGCCGAATGGCGGGGGAGGCAGCATCCCGGGCGGTCCGACCGGCGGCGGGGGGCCAGGCGGCGGCGCCGGCGGCATCCCGGGCGGCCCGACCGGCGGCGGTGGACCGGGCGGCGGCGGCGGCTGCATTCCCGGCGTGGGTTGCGGCGGCGGCTGACCGCAGTTGGGCAGTGCCGGGAAACTCTTTGCAGATTCGAGGCTCCAACTCTTAACCCTCAGCGCATCAAGGGTTTAGGGTCTGGGCACACCGACTGCTAGGGGACCGCACATGGCCAAGCTCAGGTTTGGATATTTCATCGCACCGTTTCACCGCGCAGGAACCAACCCGACGCTGGCAATGCAGCGAGATCTCGAGTTCGTCGAACACCTCGACGCGCTCGGCTTCGATGAAGCATGGATCGGCGAGCATCATTCGGCGGGCAGCGAGATCATCGCCTCGCCGGAGATTTTCATCGCGGCCGCCGCGGAGCGGACCAAGTGGATCAAGTTGTGTACCGGGGTCATCTCGCTCGCGTATCACAACCCGCTCTGGGTCGCCGACCGGTTGATGATGCTCGATCACCTCACCCACGGCCGGGTGATCGGTGGGGTGGGGCCGGGTTCACTGCCCAGTGACTCGTCGATGATCGGGCTGACGCCGACCGACACACGAGAGTTGTTGGACACCAACCTCGACATCGTCGTCCGGCTGCTGCGCGGCGAGACGGTGTCCGCGAAAACCCCGACCCACGAACTGCACAACGCCCGCTTGCAGCTTGCGCCTTACTCCGACGGGGGTGTCCCACTGGCGGTGGCCGCGGTCGCGTCGCCAACCGGTGCGCGACTGGCCGGCAAGCACGGCATCGGCCTGCTGTCCATCGGGGCGACGCTGACGTTCGAAGGCTTCAACGCGCTGCAATATCACTGGGACATCGTGGAAGAGCGCGCGGCGGCGTTCGGCACCACAGTCGACCGTAAGAACTGGAGCTTGGTCGGACCATTCCACATCGCCGAAACCGACAAGCAGGCCCGCGAGGATGTGAAATTCGGCTTGGAGCCGTGGTTCCGGTACTTCCAGAAGGTGGCCGCGTTCCCGCAAATGACCATGCCCGGCGAGCAAATCGACGAGATGATCGACGTGATCAACGACAACGGTGCTGGTGTGATCGGCACGCCGGAGCGGGCACGCGAACAAGTGCAGCGGATGTGGGATCAGTCCGGTGGATTCGGCTGCATGCTGCAGATGGGCCACGAGTGGGCCAACCCCGCGGCGACCAAGCGGTCGGCTGAGCTGTTCGCCGCCGAGGTGATGCCGCATTTCCAGGGTCAGGCGCAACCGACCCTGGACGCCGCCACGCGTGCCAGCGAGGCGCGCGAAGGCCTTGCGCAATCGCAGAACGACGCCGTCGCGCATATGACCAAGAAGTATCAAGACGAAATCGCCTCGAAATAGCCGACTCTCGGTTTCAGGCCGCTTCGATGCCGAACCCGTCCCGAAGGACGCGACGAAGTTCGTCAACCTCGGGTTTCGGCGCCGACGAGGCCCACGCCACGTAGCCGTCCGGCCGGACCAGTAGCGCCGTGGCCGACACGTCACCGACCGGGCTACCGGCGGCGATGGTAATCCGCTCTGCGACATCGGAAGTCGCGGTGGCGACGACTGCGTCCTCGGTGAGGTCGATCAGCAGCGGACGACCGCTGCGCGCGAGTTCGGCCACCCGTCGCGTCGCTTCGCCGTTCCGGACAGCGAAATCGGGCACCCACCATCCGGCCAGCGGATGCGCATCGGCACCCACGTCGTAACGATTGTCGTTGCCGGACAACAGATCGCTGAGCCGCTTAGCGTTGTTCGGATCCTCGAGAAACTCGGAGAACAGGCCTCGCAGGGCAGTGACCTCTGTTCCGGGCCGCACCAGAGCCAGCTGGGCGCGACTGTGCATGACGACACGCTCGCCGGCCGGCCGGCGCTCGGCCTCATAGGTGTCGAGCAACTTAGGATCGGCGCCACCGGCAATGACTGCGGCCAGCTTCCAGCCGAGGTTCACCGCGTCCTGCAGGCCCAGGTTCAGACCCGGCCCGCCGAGCGGGGAGTGGACATGCGCCGCGTCGCCGACCAGGAAGACCCGGCCCGATCTGTACTTCGACGCAATCCTCGAGTTGATGCCATAGAAGCGGCGCAGGTCCAGCGGCGCGTCCGGTGAGACCGGTCGCAGCGGAACATCGGCTCCGAGTACACGTTTCACGCTGGCCTCGATCTCGGCCAGGCCCACCGGTGTGTCGTCCTCGTCGTAGTCCTCCATCCGGTCCTCATGAGCCGATCGATCCAATTCCAGAGTGATGAGCATCGCCCTGTCGCCCATCCGACGGCAGGCGAACACACCGTGCTCGGCGCGGTAGAACGGCGCGGGCGGAACACGACCCCAGCCCGGTATCTCGAGCGCGCCGGTGACCGGGTCGACCCAATCGTCGGGCGGCACCACTCCGAACGCCATCCGGGCTACCGCGTCATGGGAGGTCATTCCCGGAAAGTCGATCCCCGCGAGTTTGCGCGTCTGACTAGTACCCCCGTCCGCGCCGACGAGGTACTTCGCCGGTAGTTCATAGGGGCCATCAGGACCCTCGACATGCACGACGACACCGTCGGCGTGCTGGTCGAATCCGATCAGTCGGTGCCCCCAGCGCAAATCGGCGCCCTCGCCGCCGACCCGCTGGGCCAGAATCTGCACCAGCCGGGGTTGTTGGACGGGGAACATGAAGTGCTGTGGATCCGGCACTCCCGTCAGATCCAGTGCCATGGCCGCGAACATCGCCCACGGGGACGGCTGAGGGGGATCGGGCGTTCCGGCCAGGACGCTGTAGAGGCCGCGATGGTCGAGCAGCCGAACCGCTTGACCGGTAATCCCATTCGCGCGCCGTTGCGGGTTGGGTCCGGCCAGCGGCTCGAGCACGACGGGCCGCATACCGGCCAATCCGAGTTCACCCGCCAGCATCAGCCCATTCGGGCCGGCCCCGGCGATGACGACGTCATTCATTTAGCCCAGCTTACTAGCGGGCCGGCGGCCATGACAAGCTACTTGATTACATCGACTGCAGGATCGCGGTCGCGACGGCCAGACCCAGTCCGATCACCGCCGGAGCCGAGTCGGACGCGCTGTCGGATGCCCGCACGTGAAAAACTATGGCTCCCAAAAGAAGTAGGCCCAGGCCGACAGCGGCAGCTATGCCGATCGGCGACCACGACAGGCCAGCCAGGATGCCGGCGACACCGGCGAGTTCGAGCGCTCCGATCACCCGCCAGTGCATCGGATCGACGCCGAGATGATCGCGGATTTCCAACGATTGCTTCACGCCCGCAAGCTTGATCGAACCGGCAAAACCCATCAGCAGTGCCAGCAAAGCCGTCACAACTACTTTGGCGATCACCTCTACACCGTAATACTCAGCCCGCGATGCCGATGGCGGATGCGAAGGCGCGTAGTTCGCGTTCGATGTCGGATCCCGCTGGCTGATAGGCGACTTCGGTGACGCCGGCGGCGGCAAGGTCGCGCACCCGCGCCGCGACCTGTTCCGCGCTACCCGTCAACGCCCCAGCGCTCGCCATCGGAATGAGATCAGCAACGTACGGCTCGTCGCGCGGGTTGGCTTTCACCAGGTGCCCTTCGTGGATGGCTAGATGCCGTTCGTTCTCGGGATGGGCCTCGACCGCCGCACGCCATCCGCGCCCACCGGGTACCGCGTCGACCACGGCGGCGCCACCGCGCTCGTACATGGCGTGATACATCACCACCGCACCCGGTGCCGCCGCGTCGACGACCCGCGGCGAGGTCAGCTCCTCGCCCTCGTCCAGCACCGAGCCGAAGGACAGCAGCGCCCGCCAGTCGGCCGCATTGACCGCGTCGGGCTGGGGCACGGCGGCCGAGAACACCCCGTCGCCGAGTTCGGCCGCCACGGCCAGACCCTTCGGACCATCGGCGCCGATCAGGATCGGCACCGTTATCGGTCGCGCAGCGCCGTATCCGGACGGGTGCATCATCCGGATCCTGGCGCCGCCCCATTCGGCGGTCTCGCCGGCCAGCAGCGTCTTCAGGCAGCGGACGTATTCGGCGACCTGCCGCCACGGCATGGGTCCTTTACCCAACGAGAACCGGCCGGTAAAACCCGACCCGATGGCCACCGCGACGCGACCCGGCGCCTGGCCGACGAGCTCGGCGATGGCCGCCGCGTTCACCATCGGATGCCGCAGGCTGGGAACGAGAACACCCGGCCCGAGACCGATCCGCGAGGTCCGCTCAGCGCACCGGGTCAGGATCATCCAGACGTCGGGATACAGCGCAGGGGAGTCGTAGAGCCACGCTCGCCGGTAACCGAGCGACTCAGCCAGTTCAACATGCCCTGGGGTATCCGATGAGGTGGCGAATGCACAAGAGATGTCCATGACCGGACACTAACCGAGTCGACCCGATCAGGATGCGTCGTCGGCAACCAGACCTTTGACTTGCCGGTAGTAGATGACCTTGCCGCCGCCGGCCCAATTGCCTTCGGGGATTTCGTGAATCAACGTCCACGTGCACGTCGGCCGCGAGCTGTTCTTTGCGGTCTTTGGTCTGCGCGCCTCCGAACACCGTCAGCTCCACCCGGAATCGGGGCGCGCGCCCGGCCCGCGGCCGCCCGAAACGGGCCATCGTTTATTGCTCCTCGGTAGGGTTTTCGCAGGCGCGGTCGACGAGAAGGGGCCACACATGGCGGGGATGGCAGAGCTGGTGCCGGCACTGCCTGCGCATCGTTTCGACGAAACGGCGCTGGCTCGGTACTTGCGTGGCCGGCTGCCCGGATTCGACGGTCAACTGCAGGTTCGACAGTTTCAGGGCGGCCAGAGCAATCCCACATTTCATCTGCAGACCAGCGGCGGCGAGTACGTGTTGCGCAAGAAGCCGCCCGGCAAA
>DASXJI010000270.1:0-9586 GCA_036497495.1 Mycobacterium sp. | reverse complement strand
GTGCAGCCACCTCCGCCAGGTCTCCCCCCACAGTGGGGACCCTCACCAGACGATCCCCGGGAGCACGCCGGGCCTGGCTTCGGCGGCCAACCGGGCCCTGAGAGCTACGGTCAGCAACCGCCTCCGCCCGGGTACGGCCCGCCGCCTGGATCCGGATTTCCACCGCCGGCCGAGTACGGCCAACAGCCCGGCCACAGCTCGTCGTGGGGTGGTTACGGCGGGCCCGCTCCCGCCCCGACGTCGCAGCAGACCATCAACTGGGTCAGCCTTGCCGCCATCGGGTTGATGGGATTGCTCGGCGCCATCCTCACGCTGACCCTGTGGATCAACCTGAACAGCGCGGTCAGCCGCGCAGCCGATGTGTGCAATCGGTTCGGCGGCGAGTACGCGAGCATGTGCCGCCAACAGATCAAGAACATGGTGCCGTCTGTTCCGGTGGCCCTCGTCGTTTGTCTGTTTTTGATCATCGCGGCGTGTCTCGCGGTGACGGCCGGCGCCGTGATGCTCTTCGTCAAGAGGCCGATGGGCCAGTTCCTGATCCTCGGCGGCGGGATCGTCACGCTGATCTTGTCGATCGGTTGCGAGGCTCGTTACGGCGCCACCAGCCGGGTCACCTACGACCTGATCGCAGGCCTGGTGGTCGCGGTGGTCGGAGGCCTCATGTTCGTCCCGGCATTCCGGGTGGTCTTGGGGTTGCCGCCGAGACTGACCGATGCCCATCGGCCAGGCGGGTTTCCGGGCGGCGGGCCGTGGCCGCCCGGTCCACCGCCGCCACCGCAGCACGGCCCGCCGGGGCCACCGCAACACTGGTAGTTGCTGACGGCTGACCTGGCGGACACGCCCCGGTACGTACGCCGACACGTCGCAGCCGATAACGTCGATGGGGTCCCCAAGCTCAGGAGGTGGCGGCGATCGGCGGCGGAGACGCAAACCAAGGCGCGACGCACCCGCAGCGCGACAATGTGCTGTTCGTGCACTGGCACGATCTGGGGCGCTACCTCGGGGTCTACGGTCACGCCGACGTGTCGAGCCCGCGGCTGGACGAGTTGGCCGCCGAGGGAATCTTGTTCACCAGAGCGCACGCCACCGCACCGCTGTGTTCGCCGTCGCGGGGATCGTTGTTCACCGGCCGCTACCCACAGAGCAACGGTTTGGTCGGGCTCGCCCACCACGGTTGGGAGTACCGCCCGGGCGTCCGTACGCTACCGCAGATCCTCTCCGAATCTGGCTGGTATACCGCTCTTTTCGGCATGCAACACGAAACATCACACCCAGCGCGGCTGGGCTTCGATGAATTCGACGTGTCCAACTCCTACTGCGAGTACGTTGTCGAACAGGCGCAGCAATGGCTGCGTGACCATGACACCAGCAAACCGTTCCTGCTGACCGCCGGCTTCTTCGAAACGCATCGCCCCTATCCGCGCGATCGCTACGAACCCGCCGATGCCGCGGCCGTCGATACACCCGACCATCTACCCAATACCGTTGAGGTGCGCCAAGATCTGGCCGAATTCTACGGATCGATCACGACTGCCGATGCCGCGGTGGGCCGAATACTGGATACGCTCGCGGACACCGGCCTGGACGCCAGCACGTGGGTGGTGTTCCTCACCGACCACGGCGCCGCTTTCCCGCGTGCGAAATCCACGCTCTACGAGGCGGGAACGGGAATCGCCATGATTGCGCGCCCGCCCACCCGAATCGGGTTGGCGCCCAAGGTTTACGACGACCTGTTCAGCGGGGTGGATCTGCTGCCGACACTGCTGGAACTGCTCGGCGTGACGGCGGTATCTGACATCGAAGGCATCTCACATGCGCAGGCATTGATTGCACTCGATTCCGCAGAGCCGGTGCGCGACCACGTCTACACCACCAAGACCTACCACGACTCGTTCGATCCGATCCGAGCGATCCGGACGAAAGACTTCAGCTACATCGAAAACTACGCCCGCCGGCCATTATTGGATCTGCCATGGGATATCGAGGAAAGCCCATCCGGCCACGCCGTCGCACCGCTGGTGACCGCCCCGCGGCCGGAGCGCGAACTCTACGATCTGCGCGTCGACCCCACTGAGACCAACAACCTACTGACCGACTACGCCTACGATAGCGCCGACGAGATCGCCGCTGACCTCGCTGTCCGACTTCATGATTGGCGGCAGAAGACCGGTGACGTCATACCGTCGGATTTTGCCGGCACCCGCATTGCGGCCCGCTACACCGAGACGTATCTGCAGATCCACAAGAAGGTTCCCACCAGTCGCTCGGCGATCGCCGGCGACCGCGGGATCGACATCGAAATCCATCACGCAGAGCAGTAACCCCAACCGGTGCTTCAGTCGCCCACCTGGGCGACGAAGAACACCCGCCGGAACGGGAAGAACGTGGTCCCGTCCGGCCGCGCTGGATAGACTTCGGCGAGCACCGGAATGAGCTCCTCACGAAACCGTTGGTACTCCTGCTCATTGAGCTGTTCGCTCACCGGCAGTAATGCGGTGCCGCTGATCCAGTCCAGCACCGGATGCTCGCCGGTGAGCTGATGGACATAGGTGGTTTCCCAGGCATCCACGGTGCACCCGGCACCGATCAGCAGCTCGGCATAATGAGCCGGCGGGTCAACCACGGCCCCCACCCCAAACGGGATGTCGCGCAGCAGCTTCGTATACGGTTCCCGCCGAGCTACCGCCCGCACCGCAGCGTGCGACGGACTATCGAAGTTGCCCGGCATCTGAACGGCAATCCACGACCCGGCGCCCAGTTGACCCGCCCACTGAAGAACCAGCTCGCCGTGTTCGGGCACCCAATGCATCGCGGCATTGCTGACCACCACGTCGGTATCAGGTTGTGGAGCCCAGGTTCTGAGGTCGCCGAGGTAAGCGTCCACACCGCGGTCCCGGGCCGCGGCGACCATCTCCGGCGAACTGTCCAACGCCTCGATGGCCGCCTCCGGCCACCGTCGAGCCAGCTGACCGGTGAGATTCCCCGCACCGCAACCCAGGTCGACCACCCGACGCGGGCTCGGCGCTCCCACCCGGGACAGCAGATCGGCGAACGGACGGCCGCGATGATCGGCGAATGTCAGGTAGACATCTGGATCCCACATACTGACCCTCCAGTGCAACGGACTGCGCGACGACTGATATAGACGTTATTACCCGCTGCTTGTCCGACGAGTCGAGGATGGAGCATGGCCGACGACGAGATCGCCGAAATACGGCAGATCTGGTCTGCGCTCGGCTTGCCGGGGGTGATCGATGTGCACACCCACTTCATGCCGAAATCGGTGATGGACAAGGTGTGGCAGTACTTCGATTCCGCGGGCCCGCTGGTGGGTCGTGAATGGCCGATCAACTATCGGACAGCTGAGTCCGAACGTGTGCAGATGCTGCGGCAGTTCGGCGTGCGCGGCTTCACCGCGCTGGTCTACCCGCACAAGCCGCAGATGGCGGCCTGGCTGAACCAATGGGCAGTTCAGTTCGCCAATTCGACGCCGGATTGCCTTGCGACCGCCACCTTTTATCCCGAACCGGACGCCGCAGACTACGTCGAGACCGCCATCCACAACGGGGCACGGGTCTTCAAGGCGCACGTTCAGGTCGGCAGATACGAGCCCAACGACCCGATGCTGGATCGTGTCTGGGGAGCCATCGAAGACGCCCGGGTGCCGGTTGTAATCCACTGCGGATCCGGGCCGGCGCCCGGCGAGCACACCGGTCCTGAGCCGATACGGCTTCTGCTGCAACGCTATCCGCAGCTGCGACTGGTCGTCGCGCACATGGGAATGCCGGAGTATGTGGAGTTTCTCGACATCTGCGAGAGCTCGGCCGACGTAAGGCTCGATACCACCATGGCTTTCACGCCGTTCGTCGACGAACTCATGCCCTTTCCGCCGTCGCAGTTGCCGCGGCTGCGGGACTTGGGCGACCGGATCCTGTTCGGCAGCGACTTCCCCAACATTCCTTACAGCTACGCCGATGCGATGCGCTCGATCACCCGGGTGCCGGGCATCGACGATGCGTGGCTGCGCGGCGTGCTCTACGAGAACGCCGCGGCCCTCTTCTCTCTTACTGCCCGGCCTTAGGGCGTGTCTGACAAAGGCTGGACGTGCCGGCTAATCGGCCAGTCTCGGTAACATGCAACGCATGGTCATCAAACTCGAGAACGTCGGTATCGCCGTTCGCGACCTCGAAGCAACCATCGCTTTTTTCACCGACCTCGGGCTCACGGTCATCGGCCGTGAGACGGTCTGTGGCGAATGGACCGACACTGCGATCGGCCTTGATGGCAACCATGCGAACATTGCCATGCTCCAGACGCCGGACGGTCACGGTCGCCTTGAACTCTTCGAGTACATCCACCCCACAGCGATCGAGACGAAGCCCACTAGTCCCAACGAGATTGGCATGCACCGCGTCGCCTTCTCCGTCGACGACATCGACAAAGCCCTTGAGATAGCCGCGAAGCACGGCTGCCGTCCGCTTCGCGGCGTGGCGAGCTACGAAGACATTTACAAGCTCACGTACGTCCGCGGCCCCAGCGGCATCATCGTCATGCTCGCCGAGGAGCTGAAGAAGAACTGACGGACGCCCTAGTTCACTACTGGGTGTGGCACGACCGGCTGCGATTGTGCGGTGCTGGCCCACTGCAGCCGCTCGAGTAGCAGCGACTCGGGCAGTGCCACATGGTCGTCGAGACGCTGGGTCGACAGCGGGTCCAACGCCGTAAGCGCCGCACGCTGGATACCGGACTTCGAAATCAGCCCGGGCAGTGGCCCGCTCGCCGTGGGGCGGGCGTCGGTCCGAAATGCGCACGCGACCGCCAGCGTCTGGTTGTCACCGGCACCAGTAACCTCGGCCGCCGTCCACACTTCGCGGACCGGGTACGACCAAATCGCCGCGAGCGTGTTCGGCAGCGCGGTGTCGACCTTGACCCCGTACGCGGCAACGTAATCGGTGCTTCCCTGGCAAACCCCGGACCACGTCTCGCGGCCAGATTTCGGATAGGGCGCCGGAACGTCTTCGGGGGCAGCGAGAGCGGCCGTCCACCCGCTCTCGCGGAGATGGTCGGCGAGCCGGCGCGCAGCGACCTCGGCGGTCTCATGCAACGGAATATGCGCCGAACGAGCTTGTAGCGCAGCGAGATTGTCCGCGGCAGACAAAGTCACGCCGATCCAGGTTTCCCGTTCCCGCGTGCCGACCTCGGATGTGCTGTCGCGGCTGGTAACTCGGATGGCCTCGGCACGCAGACCGTAACGCTCGGCGTAACCGGCGATCAGTGACAGCGGCAGCGCGTCGGCATCGGCTAACGGCGGCGTCACCCTTAGCAGCGCCGTCGTCCGGACGTCGGTGACGGACTCGTCGGCCCGCCGTGCACCACGGTTGGGCCGCAGGATCGCGAGCCGGCGGCGCAAGATCGTGGTGACGGGCAACCCCTGCCACCTGGCCAGCAGCGCGATCACCACGACGATTGCGATGCCGAGCAGCCAGCGCTCGCGCACCGTGTGCCACGGGAAAGCAACGGCTCCGGCCACAACGGCCAACAGCACCAACGTAATCCGTCCGGTGGGCGGCGAGATCGATCGGTGCGCGCTCACAATGTGGGTTCCTTTCGTCGGCGTGCGGTGATCGCGGCAGCGGCCACGACAGCCAGTAGAAGTGCGGCCGTCCCACCGAATGCGACGATCCGGGGCCACGGGCTCTTTGGTGCTGGTTCGGGCGGTGCCGCAACATGTTTCACCGGCGACTTGTCGTCGTGGGTGGCGGCGGGAAGCTGCCAGGTCAGAGCCGCGACGGGGTCCACGGCGCCGGCGCCCACCGCGTTGGATGGTGCGCGGGCCCCGTTGTGTGCGGTCGCGGTGATGCGGCGGATCACGTCGGTCGCATTCAATTCCGGGTATTTGCTGCGCACCAGCGCAGCGACACCGGCGACGTATCCGGCCGCATAGCTGGTGCCAATCAACGGCGACAACTGCTGATGCTGGTCGGGCACACCATTGGCCAATGCGCCGTCGTCGCGATTGCTCACCGACACGATGCCCTCGCCAGGCGCGGCGACGCCAACCCATGGGCCGGCCATGGTGAACTTCGACGGCTGATCGCCGGGGGTCAGCGAGCCCACCGACAGCACGTACGGCTGCCACCAGGACGGCACCGAGACCGAGGTGACACCCGCCCAGTTGCGGGGATCGTCTGGACGGCCTAAGTCGGTGAGCGGGTTGGATTCACACGCCGCGCCACTGGCCGAACCCGCGGCACCGCTGTTACCGGCGGCGGCCACGATCACGGCGTCCTTGTCGACAGCCGCGTAACGGATGGCCGCGCCAAGTGCGCCTTGGTCGACGTTGCGGTTGGCGGGCAGACAGGTGATTCCCGCGACCGTGATCACCCGCGCGCCGAGGTCGGCGGCATGCACGATCGCCCGGCCCAGAGCCGTCACGTCGACGATCGCTCGCGCGGTGGTGGGGTCGCCACCGGCACTGCGCGCCGAGAACTTGCCCGAGGTCACGCGCAACGACACCAACCGCGCCCCCGGTGCGATGCCCGCGAAGCCATCATCGCCGGGCTGGCCGGCAATCAGGCCCGCAACGGCTGTACCGCGCCCGTCACAGTCGGTGAGGCCGTCGGTCGATTCGAGATAGTCGCCACCGGGCTGCACGCCGGGTAGCCGCGGACCCGGCCGCACGCCGGTATCCAGAACCGCCACCAGCTGCCCATCGCCGCGGGAGAACCGCCACGCCGCAGCGGGATCCAGCATCTGCTGGCTTGGTGAGGCCGCCTTGAAGTCAGTACCCGGGATGACGCCGGTACCGGTGCACTCGCCGTTCTTGTCCATCGGCTGCACCGGCCCGGGCGTCCCGTTGGGCGGTGCCGCGCCCGCGTCGACCTGTGGGCGATCGATCGCCAAAGCGGGCGGGCAGACCCACAGCGTGGCAACCACAACCGCTGCGAGACAACCGAATCGCCGAGTGCGCGCAGAGATCATCGATTGAGCACCCAAGTGAACAGTCCCACCAGGTAGGCGATCACCGGGATCAGGGACGCGTCGATGGCCGCCGCGACGAAGCCCACCAGCCGACGCACCGGGAGCGAGTAGGTATCCGGAGAGCCGATGGTCGGGCTGAGCGCGACGACGACCCAGGCCGACACCAGCGCCGCAAGGACAATCGCGATCACCAATGCGGTCAGGTACTCGGCTGTGGCCGTGTAGAGCACGACCAACGCCACACCCACCAGGAACGGCTGGGCCAGCAGCCACGCTTTGCATGCGGCCGAGTCCCATACTCTCGCCCGTAGCACTGCCGCCGCCGCGGTCGCAGCTACCACATACCAGCCCCAGGCGGACAAAGTTTCCGGACGCCACGCGATCGCCACCGATCCGATCACGCTGAGCAGTACGGCGCCGGCGATGAATCCGGTCTGGTGCGCGTCGCTGATCCGCACCCGTCGTGGCAGGTCCTCGAGCACCCGCGACGACGGCGCCGACGGGGTGGGGTCCCCGGGGGCCGGAATGATCGGCAGCGGGAATCGCGCCCACAGCGCGGACAATTGCGGGGCTTCGATGGTGACCAGCAGAGCCACGACCAGCAGACCGGCGCCCAGTGTCAGCAGCGGCAGCTGCCACAGCGAGCTCGCGCCGGCAGCCAGCAGCAAGCCTCCGCCCAGCACCGCAGTTGCGGTGAAAAGGCTGATGGTGCCGCTACTTTCGCGGCGCGGCAGAATCAGGTTGATCAGCGACCAGGCGGTCACGCCCGCGGCGGCGAGCGTCACCTGCGCCGTGCCGAAGCTACCCGGTACCGCCAGCGCCAAGGCCGCGGCGATCGGCACCAATGCGGCGGCCGAGATCGCCGCACCGGCACGCGGTGACCGCGTGGCCAGACCCGCCAGCACGCTCAGCAGCGCTATCGCGCCGACGCCGAACGACCCGACAACCGAGCCAGTACCGAACCGGTAGGCAACGCCGAGACCCGTTGCAGTCCAGATCAATCCCGCGAGGCCGGCGACTGCGCCGCGCTGGATGTGCGCGGTACCCCACGGCCTCAACCGAGATGTCGAGAAGATCACCGCCGCGTCGGCGATGTCTTCCACGATGCCGGGTGCGGCCGGCCCGACAGGGATGGGTTGCAGCGCCAACAGGTCGCCATCGACGACACCGACTGTCCCCAAGCTGGCGTCCAGGCTGAACGGCGCACCGCCGATGGGAGCGAGGCTCAGGCGAGTGGGGGTAATCGGTTCGGTTGAGGCGTCGCCGCCGGCTGTCGCATCGTCTGCAACGGCGGGCACCACCAATCGCTCGACGGCCGGCAAGATTTCGCGCAGCGGCAGGTCCGCGGGCAACGCGATTTCGGTCAGCCGGCTGTCCGCGAGGATCGCTACCCGCACAATGGGCATCACAGCGCTCGACATCACCGACTCCTCAGGCTTCTGCTGGACATTGCTTCTCTTTCTCTCGTGTACAGGCGTCGTTCCAGGGATGGATCAGACGGATTGCGGGTTGGACTGCGTGCTGAAATCTCTGGAGAGCCTGTTGCCCTCGAACCAGTGGCCGTCGGGTAACTGGGCGGTGAGCTGTTCGACGGCGACCCCGATGGAAAACGGAGTTCCGGGGCTGAAGGTGGAGATCCATTCGCCGTCGAAGGCACGCGACGGGCTGACCAGCACCCGGCCCTCGGTGGTATCGACGATGCTCATTCCCACCTCGGTGGTGGCGTGCTGTCCGTCGCGGTGGCAGCCGGCGACGATCTCGACGTAGCTGCGCGGTCCGGTGAACACCGATTCGACCACGGGACGCGCCGAACGCGGAATACCCAGGTAGTCAAGGACTTCAGCGAGTGCCGCGCCGTTGCGCAGCCGCTCGTCGGCCCGTGCACCGACCTGAGCGGGCAGGCTGAATTCGTCGAATCGTGCGGGCGGCCGCTGCGCCAGACCGACACCGAGTACCGGTACAAGGGCGCGCGCATCGTGAATGTCCATCGCCGTAAACGTCACCAACTGTGCATTGCGCAGCGCCACAACGGTTTTCTTGCCGCGGCGCGCGATGATCCCGCGTAGCAGGTCGTCGCCCCCGGCGGCGGCAGCGGAACCGACGTAACGCAGGTCCAACCACCGCTCCGGGAAGCACACCACCCGGATCCAGTCGGCCACCGCCGCATTGACAGCGCCATCGGCCGACATCATTCCCAAGCGGGTCAGTTCGGCGTACTGGGTTGCGAGGAACGCACCCCGTTCGGCGGCATCAGCGTAAGGCGTGGTGATCGCCAAAACCCATGGGAACGTTCCCGCCCCAGCGGTTTCAGCGATAAACCACGCCTGTTCGACGGTGAGCTCGACGGCATTCGGCTTGGTGGTCATCTACGTTGCGGACCCACCCGCCAGCGTGTGCGACCGCTCCACAAGCAATACCGTCGATCGGGCTAGCCGCCCCATTTGGCGCCTTCGGCCTGGTCGCGGGCCAGCATCGAGGTGGTGTTGTTCTCGTGCGTGCCCGCCATCGCGCGGTAGGACAACACCAACTGCTCCATCGCCTGATTCCACTGCGCCTGCCACGCCTGATAACTCATCCCGGTATCCCCCTGCCACCCCGCCTGCAA
>DASXJI010000269.1:0-28428 GCA_036497495.1 Mycobacterium sp. | reverse complement strand
CGCCACCGAGGAACGACCATCGTGGGGGTACCAGCGACTGATGAGTCAGCGGTTGGCGACGGTGTCGGCCGCCCTGGACATCGATACCGGCGGCGGCGAGGTGCTGTCCGGAGCGGCGACTTTCCCGCCCACGATGGTCGCCACCGAGTCGTGGCCGCCCAACGCGGCGCTGGCCACCCGGCTGCTGCACCCGCGCGGCGTCGTGGTGGTGGCAACCCGCGACGAGGTGTCCCTGCCGTTCGCCGACCAGGCGTTCGACCTGGTGACCAGCCGGCACGCGACGGTGGTGCGATGGCACGAGATCGCCCGGGTGCTTCGGCCCGGTGGGGGCTACCTTGCGCAGCAGATCGGGCCCGCGACGATGTCGGAGCTGTTCGAACATTTTCTCGGTCCTCAGCCACATAAATGGGCCGAGCTGCAACCGGAAATCCAGACCACGCGGGCCCAAGCCGCCGGTCTGCAGGTGGTCCAGATGCGCATGGAGCGGCTTCGGGCGGAGTTCTTGGATATCGGCGCGGTGATCTACTTCCTGCGTAAGGTGATCTGGACGGTGCCGGACTTCACCGTCGAGCGCTATCACGAACGGCTGCGCGAGATGCATGAGCAGATCGAGGCGAGCGGCCGCTTCGTCGCTCATTCGACGCGGCTGCTCGTCGAGGCCCGCAAGCCATAGCGGTCACCGCGCGCGGATGCAACGATCTGCCTATGAGCATGGCGGGCATGGGCTTGATGGGCCTGGTGGCGGGCGCGTCGACGGCGGGCGTCTTGGGCGTCGTGAGACTGATGGGCGACACCTGGCTGCCGCGGCTGGCGGCCAGCTCCGAGCAGAAGCACCAGATGATGTCCAGCCTGCAATCTCGGCGGCACGAGTCGGTTCAAAGCTGGCGAGCCGGCTTGGCGAATGCCAGGGATACCTATCGCCAATGGGCTGCCGGACCTCGCGACCACGACCCGCCCAACGCCGTCGGCGACGAGTGGTTCGAAGGCCTGCGACCACTCCTGCCCAGCACCGGCGAAGCCGCCAAATACCGCACCGCCCTTGACGTCAACTGCGACAACCCGACTGTGGCACTGCTGTCGCTGGAGATCGGCCGGATCGAACGAGAATGGGTCGACGAGGCGAAGAGTTACCCGCGCCGAGCGCGAAACTAGCCGTCGTCCCGCAGGACATCCAGCGCGTGCTGCAGATCCGGCGGGTAGGGGCTGACGATCTCCATCTGCCGCCCGTCGCCGGGATGGGTAAACGACAGCGAGCGGGCATGTAGCCATTGACGTTCCAGCCCAAGCTTTTTCGCGAGCTTCGGGTTCGCGCCGTAGGTCAGGTCGCCACAGCACGGATGGTGCAGCGCCGCGAAGTGCACCCGAATCTGGTGTGTACGGCCGGTTTCCAGGTGTACGTCGAGCAGGCTTGCCGCGGCGAACGCTTCGACGGTGTCGTAGTGGGTCAGGCTGTGCCTGCCGTCGGACGTGACGGCGAATTTCCAGTCGTGGCCACGATGACGGCCAATCGGTGCGTCAATGGTGCCGCTGGACGGGTCGGGATGTCCTTGCACCAGAGCGTGGTAACGCTTGTCGACCGTGCGCTGCTTGAACGCCCGCTTGAGCAGGGTGTACGCCCGCTCGGAGATCGCAACGACCATGACTCCGGAGGTACCGACGTCGAGGCGATGCACAATGCCCTGCCGCTCGTGCACCCCGGAAGTGGTGATCCGGTAGCCGGCCGCGGCCAGGCCGCCGAGCACCGTCGGCCCTGTCCAGCCCACCGACGCGTGCGCCGCAACCCCGGCCGGCTTGTCGACGGCGACGATGTCGTCGTCGGAGTACAGGATCGTCATGCCCTCGATCTCGACGGGCGTGTTCTCCAGCGGCGCGGGCGGCTCGGGCAGCCGGACCTGTAGCCACGCCCCCGCGGTCAGATGATCCGACTTGCCGGCCGGCACCCCATTCAGCTCGACTCCGCCGTCCTCGGCCAGCGCCGCGGCGGCCGTGCGCGACACCCCGAGCAGCCGCGCCACCCCGGCGTCGACGCGCATACCCGCGAGGCCCTCGGGCACCGACATCGACCGATCGGTCATTGAGTGTCGTCGACGTGTTCGGCAGGCTCATCTGCCGCGCCGTCAGCCCTCACCAGGCGCCGCTCCTCGGGACCTTTCCCGATCGCACTGCCCTGTTCACCGTCGTCGGCGCGGCGGCGGCCGACGGTGTCGAAATCGAATCCGAGCGCCGACAACGTGACCAGAAGGATTGCTCCGCAAACCACCGACGGGTCGGCAACGTTGAACACCGGCCACCACCCGACGGACAGGAAATCCACGACGTGCCCGCGCAGTGGGCCCGGTGAGCGGAAGAACCGGTCGACCAGGTTCCCCATCGCGCCGCCCAGAATCATCCCGAGGCCGACAGCCCACCACGGCGATACCAACCGGCGTCCCATCCAGAAAATCCCAACCACGACGGCGCTCGCGATCAGCGTCAGCATCCAGGTGTAGCCGGTAGCCATCGAGAACGCGGCCCCGGAGTTGCGCACTAAGATCCAGGTCACGGTGTCGCCGATGATCGGCACGGGCTGGCCGGGCGTCAGTAGCTTGACCGCCAGCACCTTGGTGACGATATCCAGGGCGAGCACGACCGCCGCGATCGACAACAGCAGCGGCTGCCGCCTCCGAGGGGCCGGCAGCGCCTCGGCTTCTCCGGCCGTACCGGCCTCGGTCACCGGCTCAGCCGAGCCCGTTGGTTGGTCCGTCACGCCTCCATCATCCACTAGGAATGCCACGGAGACCCGCCGCGCCCGGGCGCGCCGAGCGATGCGGGATGATCTCAGAGTGAGCCGAGTGACCGTCATCGCGACCGGCGGGACGATCTCCAGCACCGCCGCAGCCGACGGAGTGTGGCGGCCGAGCCGCGGCGGCGCGGAGTTGGCCGCCGGCCTCGACGTCGATGTCGTCGACGTGATGGGCAAGGACAGTTCGCAGTTGATCCCGTCCGACTGGGACCTGATCGGTGCGGCGGCGCGCAGGGCGGCCGGCGGCGGCGCCCAAGGCGTGGTCCTGATGCACGGCACCGACACCCTCGAGGAGACGGCGCTGTGGCTGGATCTCACCTACGGCGACGAAGTCCCGCTGGTGATCACCGGCGCTATGCGCAGCGCCGACGCGCCGGACGCCGACGGGCCGGTAAATCTGCGCGACGCGGTGTCGGTGGCCTCGGATCCCCGTGCCCGCGATCTCGGGGTGCTGGTGTCGTTCGCCGGGCGGATTTTGCAGCCGTCCGGCCTCCACAAGGTGGCGATCGCGCACGCGTTCGCGGGTGAGTTGCTCGGCAGCGTCAACGGCGGGGTGACGATGACGCCGACCAAGACTCGTCCCTTTCTCGGCGAGCTCAACGCGGCAACAGCACCGCGAGTCGACATCGTCGCGGCGTATCCGGGGGCTGACGCGGCGGCGATGGACGCGTGTGTGGCCGCGGGTGCGGGCGGCATCGTGCTGGAAGCGCTCGGTTCCGGTAACGCGCCCGACGCGGTGATCGACGGGGTGCGACGGCACTGCCGCGACGGTGTGGTGGTCGCAGTGTCCACCCGGGTCACCGGCGGACGGGTCAGCCCCGGATACGGCCCGGGCCGCGAGCTGGTCGCTGCCGGAGCGGTCATGGTGCCGAAGTTGCCGCCGAGCCAGGCGAGGGTGCTGACCATGGCCGCGTTGGCGGCGCGGCTACCCCTGCGCGACGTCGTCGGTCGCCTGGGCTGACGAGGTTTCGGCGACGGCGGCAAGGTAGTCCGGCCAATCGAGGCTGTCGAGCGGATTGGCCCTGGTGATGTCGTCGGTGTCGGCGGCGAATGTTCGCGCCGGGCCCGCCCCCGAGCCGCGGGTTTCGAACCGCACGGTGACCACGCCGTGGCCGGCGCCCTGTACCCAACCGTGCCCTAGTTGGCGGTGCGCGACATCGTCTCCCACCCGCCACTCGGTGTCCGTCGTCGTCGGCGCGACAGCGTCCCGCTCGGCGTGCAAGGTGTCGGCTCCCTGATCGGTATCCAACACCGCCAGCTCCAAGTCCGGGAACAACGAGTCCTGCCGAACATTGGTCAGGCCCGAAAAGCCCACGCCCAATAGGCGGATCGGCCCGATCTGACGCGGATCGAGCAACAGCCGCCGGGCCATCGCGGCCAGCGCGGCGGCGTCGGTGGTCGCATACGGCAGAGTTGCCGAGCGGGTCAGCGTGCTCATATCTGATTTTTTCAGCTTGACGGTGACGGTCCGGGCGCCGCGGCCGTCGCGAGTGAGTCGTTGGTGGGCGTGTTCGGCGATCGGGGCGATCGCTTCGCGCAATTCGTCCAGCGTGGTCAGATCGGTGGCGAAGGTGGATTCGGCGCTGATCTGTTTGGCCACAGCGCGTTCGGCCACTGGGCGGTCGTCGATCCCACGCGCCAGCCGGTGTAACGCGGGCCCGATTGTCGCACCCAGGATGTTGGCCGCCTCAGCTTCGCTCAGCGCCGCCAGCTGCCCGATCGTCTCGATGCCCAGCCGATGCAGTTTCTCCTCGGCGACCGGGCCGATCCCCCACAGCTTGCGCACGGCGAGGCCGTCCAGCAGCCGTTTCTCGTCAGCACGCCGGACGACTTGGATGCCATCGGGTTTGGCCAGACCGGACGCGATCTTGGCGATCTGTTTGCCCGAACCGGCGCCGACGGAGGCGATCAGGCCGGTCTCGTCGCGTACCCGTCGGCGCAACTGCGCGCAGAAGTCCTCGACCTCAGTCTCGGATGCGCTGATCAGTTCCGGCGGCTCGCCGAACGCCTCGTCGAAGGAGAGTTGCTCGACGACGGGCACCACGGTGCGCACGGTGTCGAACACCCGGCGGCTGGCGACGCTGTACACCGCGCCGCGCGGCGGCAGCACGACCGCGGTCACACCGATCAGCCGGCGGGCCTGGTGCATCGGCATGGCCGACCGGGCCCCAAATACCCGCGACTCGTAGCTGGCGCCCGCCACCACGCCGCGTCCGCCCAGCCCGCCGACCAGCACTGGCCGACCCTGCAGCGTGGGCCGGGTGAGTTGCTCGACGGACGCGAAGAACGCATCCATGTCGAGGTGCAGCACCCAGCGGGAATCCACAATCACCGATGCTATTGCCCTAGCCTTGGCGAGAGTGCAACTAGCGACAGGCCCACCCGAGAAATGCGTCGGCGAAAGCACTTTCGCGGCCTCATACCGGTAAGCCGCGTGAGTGCAGTGCGTCGCGGACCCGAGATATCACGACATCGGGGCGGTAGCGCAGCAGATCGGCGCTCACCCGGATCAAGATCCACCCTCGACGCTGCAGTTCTGCGGTGCGGTCGATGTCATTGGTGCGAACACGCGAGTCGGTCCAGTGCTGCGAACCGTCGTATTCAATGCCGACCTTGACCTCCGGCCAACCCATATCGATACGGGCCAGCACCCTGCCCCAGTCGTTGAGAACCTCGATCTGTGTGTGCGGCCGCGGCAAACCTGCCGCAATCACCAGCAACCTCGTCCGCGTCTCCTGCGGTGATTCGGCACCGGCATCGACCAGCGTCAGGACCCGTTTCAACTGCTTCACGCCACGAGCGCCGTGGTGGACGTCGAGCAGCGCATTTACGTCGTCGACCATCACACCGGTGGCTCGAGCCAAGGCGTCGATACGTATCACCGCGGTCTGCAGCCCGGGTCGGCGACCCAGGTCGAAGGCGGTGCGCGACGGCGACGTGACCGGAATCCCGTTGACGGTCACCACCTCACCGCTGAGCAGGGTCTCGTTGCGCGTGACGATCAAAGGCGGCGGACGTTTGCGACCAAACACGAGTTCGGCGGCGGCCTGCGCGTCGACCCACTTCGCGCCGAGCAGCGCAGCCGCCGAGTTACCCGCGACGACCGCTTGCTTGCCCGACCAAAGCCAAGCGGCGAGCGCCCGGCTCTCTGCGTTGAGCTCTACACCACGGCGGAGATAGACATTTCGGTAAACCCTTATGCATGACCGCCGCAGCTCACGCGCGGTCAGCGAGCCCGCCCGCAGAGCTTCAGTTCCGACAAAGGGTGATTCCAAGACCCATCCTTCGCGCCGAAAGTGCAGCTAGCGACGCGTGTACTCGAGAAATGCGTTGGCGAAAGCACTTTCGCAGTCAAAGGCTAGGGGGCCGCACCCAGATAGTGTCACCAGTTTCCACAGCCTCTGGTAGAGCGGGGTTTCGTGGTGTAGAAGTCGAAGCTATGTCAGTCGAGGAGATGCCGCACCAGCTGCGCCACGTAGCGGAATCGTTCGGAATCGACGCCGGACGGTACGACCGGGCGCGGCCGGCCTACCCTGACGAGCTGATCCAGCGCGTCATCGCCGCAAGCCCCGGCACCGACTTCCTGGACGTCGGCTGCGGCACCGGCATCGGCGCGCGCCAGTATCGGGCGTCCGGCATCAATGTGCTGGGCGTCGACGTGGACGCCCGGATGGCCGAATTCGCCCGGCAGACCGGAGTCGAGGTCGAGATCGGCAAATTCGAGGAGTGGGACGCGCGCGACCGATCCTTCGACGCCGTCGTCGCCGGACAGGCTTGGCATTGGGTCGACCCGGTGCTCGGCGCCGGCAAGGCAGCGGAGGTGCTGCGGCCGCACGGGCTGCTGGCGTTGTACTGGCATGTCTTCGATCCGCCCGCCGAGGTCGCCGAGCCCTTTGACGAAGTCCTGAATCGCGTCGCTCCCGACGGACCACTGAAGAGCCCGGGTCTCGATCTCCAGCAACGCAATCTCAACCGGGCCGTGGATGGCATCCACGCCGCCGGCGGCTTCGGTGAACCCGAGCAGTGGCGCTTCGAATGGCAGCGGCAGTACACCCGTGACGAGTGGCTGGACCATCTGGCCACCACCGGTCAGCTCACCGTCCTACCCCCGGAGCAGCTGGCCACCGTGCTGGATGCCGTTGGGGCAGCGATCGATTCGATCGGTGGCGCCTTCCCCATGCAGTACGTCACGCTGGCCACCGCCGCGGTGCTCAACTCTTCGAAATAGCCACCCGTACGCCGTCGCCGATCTCGGCGCCGTCGGCGGGCTCGCCGAATTTGAAGCTGGTAGCCAGGATTTCGCCTGCGATCAGGTCGCGATGGACGCCGGCCCACTCGGCTCGCTCGGCCGGCACCGACATGACCACGCTGATCCGATCGGAGACGTCGAGGCCGGCCGACTTGCGCAGCTCCTGCAATTCACGGATGCGGTCCTTGGCCCACCCCTCGGCCTCTAGCTCCGGGGTGACGGTGGCATCCAGTACCACCAGCCCGGCCCCGCCGGGCAACGGCGCGGTGTTCTCGGGGTCGGCGGCGACCAGCCGGGAGCTGTACTCCTCGGGCAGCAGTACCGCGGGACCGGCGGTCAATGTGCCGTCGGCGTTGAGGACGCCCTCGCCGGCCTTGACCGCCTTGATCGCGGCTTGCACGTCCTTGCCCAACCGTGGACCGGCGACCCGGGCGTTGACGGTGAGCTCGAAACGGCCGTAGCTGGCGATGTCGTCGGTCAGCTCGACCGCCTTCACGTTGAGCTCGTCGGCGATCAGGTCGGTGAACGGCGCCAATCGCTGCGGATTCTCCACCGCCACAGTCAGCTTCGGCAGCGGCAGCCGTACTCGCAGCTTCTTCGCCTTGCGCAGTGACGACGCCACCGAGCACACCTCGCGGACCTGGTCCATTGCGGCGACCAACTCGGGGTCCGCGGGCAGCAGGTCGGCGGCCGGCCAGTCGGACAGATGCACTGAGCGCTCACCGGTGATCCCCCGCCAGATGATCTCGGTGGTCATCGGCAGCAGCGGCGCCGCTAGCCTGGCGGTCACTTCGAGCGCGGTGTGCAACGTGTCGATCGCGTCGGGGTCTTCCTCCCAGAACCGCGAACGTGATCGTCGCACATACCAGTTCGTCAGCGCCTCGGTGAACTGGCGCAACTGCTCGCATGCCCCCGAGATGTCGCAGACATCCATTGCCGCGGTCAGGTCGTCGCGCAGCACCGCCAGCTTGGCCAGGATGTAGCGGTCCAGGACGTGCGCCGAATCGGCCCGCCAGGTACCGACTTTCGGTGCGTAGAGGGCCAGGAAGCTGTAGGCGTTCCAGAACGGCAGCAGTACCTGGCGTACGCCGTCGCGAATGCCCTGTTCGTTCACGATCAGGTTGCCGCCGCGCAGGATCGGCGAGGCCATCAGGAACCAACGCATGGCATCGGAGCCGTCGCGGTCGAACACCTCGCTGACGTCGGGATAGTTGCGCAGCGACTTGCTCATCTTCTGACCGTCGCTGCCCAGCACGATCCCGTGCGCCACACAGGTTTTGAATGCCGGCCGATCGAACAGTGCGGTGGCCAGCACGTGCAGCGTATAGAACCAACCGCGGGTCTGTCCGATGTATTCGACGATAAAATCACCTGGGTAGTGCCCGTCGACCTGCTTGTCAGGGTCGGCGCCGTCGATCCCGTCGAACCAGTCGCGGTTCTCGAACGGATAGTGCACCTGTGCGTAGGGCATTGAGCCGGAGTCGAACCACACGTCGAACACGTCCGGGATGCGCCGCATCGTCGAACGCCCGCTCGGATCGTCGGGGTTGGGCCGGGTGAGTTCATCGATATAGGGCCGGTGCAGGTTGTCGGGCCGAGTACCGAAGTCACGCTCCAGCTCATCGAGGCTGCCGTAGACGTCGATCCGCGGAAAGGCCGGGTCGTCGGAGACCCACACCGGAATGGGCGTCCCCCAATATCGATTTCGTGAGATCGACCAGTCCCGCGCACCCTGCAGCCATTTGCCGAACTGACCGTCTTTGACGTGTTCGGGGTACCAGGTGATCTGTTGGTTGAGCTCGACCATGCGGTCACGGAAGTCGGTCACCTTGATGAACCACGACGACACCGCGCGGTAGATCAGCGGGTTGCGGCACCGCCAGCAGTGCGGATAGGGGTGATCGTAGGTTTCCTGCCGGATCAGCACCGCACCGTTCGCGGCGGCCGGGCCGGTGTGATTCTTCAAGTCGCGGATGATCTGCGGGTTCGCGTCAAAGACGTGCTGCCCCTTGTAATCCGGAACGGTCGCGTCGAATCGGCCTTTGGCGTCGACCGGGGTCACCGGCACGATACCGGCCTTGTCGGCGATCTCTTTGTCGTCCTCACCGTAGGCCGGTGCCAAGTGCACGATCCCGGTGCCGTCATCGGTCGTCACGAAGTCGGCGCTGAGTACCTGAAAGGCTTTAGCCGAGTCGTTGAAGCGCGAGTCCATGAAGTACGGGAATGGCGGCCGATACGTGGTGCCGACCAGGTCGCTGCCACGGTAGCTGACCAGTACTTCGGGCTCATCGCCGAGTTCTCGTGCATAGGCGGCCAATCGGGCCTCGGCCAGCACGAGGCGGTGCTCGCCGGCGCGCACCTGCACGTAGGTGACGTCGGGGTTGACGGCCACGGCCTGGTTCGACGGCAGCGTCCACGGCGTGGTGGTCCATACCAGGAGGTGCGCACCCGCCAAATCCCCTTGTGTTACGGCGAATCCGACGGTAAGGGCGGGGTCTTGCCTGCTCTGGTAGACGTCATCGTCCATCCGCAGCTCGTGGTTGGACAGCGGAGTCTCGTCGCGCCAGCAATAGGGCAGCACGCGGTAGCCCTCGTAGGCCAACCCCTTGTCCCATAGCTGCTTGAACGCCCAGATCACCGATTCCATGTAGGGCAGGTCGAGCGTCTTGTAATCGTTGTCGAAGTCGACCCAGCGTGCCTGTCGGGTCACATAGGCCCGCCATTCGTCGGTGTATCGCAACACCGATTCACGGCAGGCGTCGTTGAAGGCGGCGATACCCATCGCGTCGATCTGAGATTTGTCGGTGATGCCGAGCTGCCGCTCGACCTCGAGTTCGGCCGGCAGACCGTGGGTGTCCCAACCGAAGCGGCGCTCCACTTTGTATCCGCGCATGGTCCGGTACCGCGGGACGATGTCCTTGACGTACCCGGTGAGCAGATGCCCGTAGTGCGGTAGACCATTGGCGAAGGGTGGCCCGTCGTAGAACACGTACTCAGGGGCGTCGGCGCGACGGGCGATGCTGGCCTGGAACGTGTCGTCGGCCGCCCAGTAGTCGAGGACCTCGAGTTCCCGCGCCGGCAAGTCGGGTGCACCGCCGGCCGGCTTCGGATATGTTTTCTCGGTCACTGCGCGTCGTCTCCATGTGCCGCTCTCAGGCACGGGGACGACGTCGCGCTGGTGCGCAAGCGCCGCGGTACCACCCCGCTTACCACGCATCGGCGTGGCCGCTCGTTGTCGGCTGTGACGGGCCTACCCGTTCGGTTCTACTTGGCCTACTGCTACTGCCGGCTGTTCTTCCGAAGGCTCCCCGGTGATGGCCGGATCGACGCCGTACAGGCAATTCTACGGCTCACCGCAAGTCGGGCGATCCCGGCCCGCTGACTCGGGATGCAGTTGGATAGCGCGCAGCAAGATCGCGGCGGTGACACCGCCGAAGGGTCCGACCATGTTCGCCCACTCAGGCCGAGTAGCACCTCGGACGACATCGTCGTCGACCACCTCGAGAGCAATCGCGCGGTCAAAAGCGTGCGCGTCGGACATCGAAATGACGTCTCCTGAGTTCGGCTCTGCCGCAGCCGGGTTCGCTGTCGTCAGCGGTGAGAAGGTGTTTCGCAGGTTAGCGTACATCTGGCTCAACAAGCATCAAGACATGAGCCTCCCGATGCCGAGGTCGTCCTAGACTGCGGCTGTGGCTTTCGACCCGACTTTTGCGCGCGACGTCGCGCTGCCGTTGGCGCAAGCGGCCTACACCGTGATGGGAGGCAACACCGCGGCTCTGCCGGCGGGATACAGCCAGACCAGCCTCATCCAGGCGAACGCCGTGATGCTCGCCGCGATGCCTAGTCCGCATCCCGCCGTGACCGCGATGACCAACAACACCAACATCTTCGGGCTGATGGGGCATAACCCGGCCAGTCGAACCGCATTCGTGTCCTTTCGCGGCACATCAGATGTCGCAGAGTGGATCGCCGATATCGACGCGATCCCCGACGACTACGGTCCGATCAGCGGGTTCGGTCAGGTGCATTCCGGCTTTCAGGATGTCTACCAGCTCGTCCGCAGCAACATCGCCACCCATTTGCCCGCAGCGGCGGCCGGCTGCGATCAGATCCTGATCACCGGCCACAGCCTTGGTGCGGCACTGGCCGTTCTCACGGCGCCTGACATCGCCGGGAACATGCCGCCGAACACGATCGAGCCGCGGCTGATCACGTTCGCCGGACCCCGGGTCGGAGTGAGCGAATTCGCCGAGAAGTTCAACGCTGCGATCGAAAGCTGTTACCGCGTAGTGAATTTTCTCGACATCGTTCCCTTGTTGCCGCCGGCCCCGTACGTCCACGTCGGTGCGCAAATCAGCGTCGATAGTGGCGGGCAAGTCCAGCTCGGCTGGCGGCATAGCCTTGCCGCCTATCAACAAGGACTGTCGGCCTTCATCGCGGCACAGCAGTAACGAAGCGCTCCCGGCACCGAAGCTTTACCACGCTTCAAATACCGGGAGCGTCACAACGTCGCCGCCGGAGCGCTCTTCAGGCGCCCACTTCCAGGACGCCCGCGCGCCACAGTGCAGCGTAGAGCTGCCGCAACGGAACACAGAGCAGTCGAGCAGCGCCGTCGACCAGCGGGTCGGCGGCTGTCAACGGAAGGTCAGACCGCTTGGAGGTCTTCGGCGCCGACGGTGTCGTCGGCGCCGGGTCGGGGACCACCCTGAGCCGGGGTGCGGACGTCGCCGCTACTACTTCGTCGTACAGAACAGCGGTCATGATCGCCTCCTACGCAGAAAGTTCAAACGGGCACAACGGGGTTCGATGTCCGTCCGAAACGGCGTGGAGCAGATCTCTGCAGACCGCTCTTCCGATGGGGCGACGTGCTGACTGGGGCCGAGAAAGGCTCAGCTGAAAGCGGCGCGCCGCAGGCCGGTTCGGGACGAAACGGAGCCCGGATATCGATCCGGACTGTCACTGGAACTCATGCGTCCCTCACCTCCTCGCGGTCGCAGCACGTGCGGATTACCGCACAATTGGCGCGCAAGCAGGGATACAGAGCCCGAGAATATCGGGAACCCGCACCCCACTCGTAGAGTTTCGGCACTACACGGCGTATCCGAAGAATCCGGAAGCCACTTGGGCTCAACCCTTAACCCGGGAGGAGCTGTCCTGACCCTGGGCGTCTCTCGACGTTCGGGGTCAGTGGCCTATATCCGTGTAGACGCCTCACCTAACGAGGTGCTTACCCTGACGATGATGCCCGAACATTCCGCCCGGGTCAATTCGCCACGCCGATTGCCCCTGACCAGCCGTTATGGTTCCGTAACCTGCCCAGGTCTAGTCGGGTCGCAACCCCTTCATCACCAGCGAGACTATGAAGTCCGCGGCCCCGGCCGCAGTGATGCCGTCGTCGATGGTCAGCCGACGGTGCGCAGTCTGTCCGATCAGCACGGTCAGGGTGTAGGCCACCAGCCGCGACGGCGCAGCCACGATGTCGCCCCGCCGCTGCCCAGCGACGACGAGGGCTTCGATGTCGTCGATGTAGCGCTCGTAGACGCCGCCGAGTTGCTCGTTGAACCGGTTGTTCTTGGTGTAGGCGTCGCGGAACAGCAACTTGGTGGCGGCACGGTCGCCGTCGAAGAAGTCGAACATCGCCCGCAGCGTGGCGCGAAACGGCACCTCCGCGTATCCGAACCTTGCGCCACTTGCGGCCAGCGCGATCGCGACGTGGGTGCGCAGGGCGTACTCCTGTGCGGCGATCAGCGCCCCGAACAAGGCGTCCTTCGAGTCGAAATACTGGTAGACGACGTCGAAGGACAGACCGCCCTCCTTGGCGACATCGGCAATCGTCGTGGCATCAAACCCGTTGCGCCCGAACACTTCCTTGGCGGCCCTCATGATCTCGTCACGCCGCGGCTCGCTGACCGTTGGCCGAGTCATATGACTGTCGTCGGTCACCACTCGGCATCTCCTAAAGACGTTTTCAGCTCTGCCGCGGCCGCAGCCCGTTGAGAGAAAACGAGACTGCGACGTCGGCCGCGGTGACGCCGTCGCCGGTGATCAGCCGCCGGTGCGCCAGTTGACCGATCAGCGCCGTAACACTGTAGGCCACCATCCGGGGCGGGGCGTTGGTCACCGTCCCGCGCTGCTGGGCGAAGGTCCTGTGCTTCTCGATGTGTCGATGAAACGCTACGTCAATGCAGCCTAGGTGTTTCTCGAACTGGCCGCCCAGCGCCCAGGCGTCACGCAGCAAGAGTTTGGCAACCGCCTTGTCTGCCTAAAACTCCAGAACGGGCTGCACAGTCACGCGGAGCGGCTCCCAGTTCTTGTCAGGCCGTTGGCCACTTGCGACCAGCGCCGTCGAAATACCAGTAGACCGACGCGTAAGCCAGCCCTGCTTCCGTGGCAATATGGGCGATCGTCGTGGCGTGAACAGCCGTTGCACGCGAAAACTTTCTTGGCTGCGGCCATCTATCTCAACTTGTCTTCTTTGCTGACCGCACGGCGCCTCTGGGCGCCCGCGCTGTCGGTCATTGGTCGATCACTTCGTTGAGACGACCAACGGCGTCGATGAATTCGGTAACCATGTCCAACACCACCGCGGCGGTCGGCTGTACTTTGTTCATCGACCCAACAACCTGACCGACGAAGTACGTGGCGAGATCTCGGGCCTTCGAATCATGTTGTGCGGCAGCGCGATTGATGCGCGCTTGGGGTTCGCTGATCAGCGCGCTCTGCAGCGGCATGCCGAGGGGGTCTGGACTATCGGCCCGCGCCCACTCCTCAGTCCACGCAGTGCGCAGCATGCGCGCGGGCTTACCGGTCAGCGATCGCGATCGGACAGTGTCCGACGACGTCGCTCCCAGGAACTTGTCTTTCACGACAGGCAGCGTCTCCGCCTCCTCGGTGGTCAACCACACCGATCCGCACCACACTCCTTCAGCGCCCAGCGCCAGCGCCGCAGCGATCTGACGGCCCCGGGCAATTCCGCCCGCTGCCAACACCGGCACCGGGGCCACCGCCTCGACCACCTCCGGGACCAGCACCATCGTCGAAACTTCGCCAGTGTGTCCGCCGGCCTCGGTGCCCTGGGCCACGATCAAGTCGACACCGGACTCGGCATGCCGCCGCGCGTGCCGAGTGCTCCCGGCCAGCGCGGCAACCAGTACACCGTTGTCGTGCGCTCGGCTGACCAGGTCTGCCGGCGCCGGCCCCAGCGCGCTGGCGATCAAGCGATTGCGATGAGCGAAAGCGACGTCGAGTAGCGGTTCGTAGGCTTTCGGCGAGATGTTGAGCTCGCCGGATGGACGCCGATCCTCATCGGTGGGAGCCGTTACTCCGTAACGGATTAAGAGCTCATCGACGAACGCGCGGTGCTCCTCGGGCAGCAATTCGCGAGCCTGCTTGCCGTCGATGCCGCCACGGTCGTCGCCGACGTACTTCGGCGGCAGCAGCAAGTCGATGCCGTAAGGCTTGCCCCCGGTCTGTTCCTCGATCCAGCTCAGCTCGGTCTCCAGCCGCTCCGGGCTATGCGCGACGGCACCGAGAATGCCGAACCCGCCCGCGTTGGACACCGCGGCCACCACATCCCGGCAGTGGCTGAACGCACAGATCGGGAATTCCACACCGAGCAGGTCGGCGACCCGTGTTCGCATGCCCGGAACGCTATGAGCTGGCGTTTAGTGTGTCAATCGGACGGCGCAGCGAACCCGAGGCCGCATCTCAGCTGTCGCGCGGCCGTAACCCGTTGAGAGAAAACGAGACGACGATGTTTGCGACTTCGTCGGCGGTCACGCCGTCATCGGTGGTCAGCCGACGATGAGCCAGCTGGCCGATCAGCGCGGCCAGGCTGAAGGCCAGCATCCGGGGCGGGGCACTGATTACCGTCCCGCGCTGCTGTGCGACGATCATGTGCTTCTCGATGTCGTCGACGAAGCGCTCGTAGATGCTGCCGAGGTGCTTCTCGAACGGGTCGCCAAGCGCGGAGGCGTCACGCAGCAGGAGTTTGGTCACCGCCTTGTCTGCCTCGAAGAACTCCAAGACGGCTTGCACCGTCACACGCAGTGGCTCCCAGTTCTTGTCAAGCCCATGGTCGCCTGGAGCCACCGCCGCCGCCGCCGCGATATGGGCCCTCAAGGCGTCGGCCTCTGCGGCCATCAGCGCATGAAATAGTACGTCCTTGGAGTCGAAATACCAGTAGACCGATCCGTATGCCAGCCCTGCTTCCTTGGCAATGTGAGCGATAGTTGTGGCGTGAAATCCGTTGCGCGCGAACACTTTCTTGGCTGCTGCTATGATCTCGTCACGCCGCTTCGACTTGTCTTCACTGCTGACCGCGCGGCGTCTGCGGGTGCCCGCACCCTCGGTCACTGGCCCACCACCTCGCCGAGAAGACCACCGGCCTCAATGAATTCGATGATCATGTCCAATTCCGGCCCGGCGGTCGACCGTCCATTGTCCGTCCAGCCCGGAGTGTGACCAGCATGTCGGGATATCGAATCAAATTGCGTAGCAAAATGATTCATGCGTGCCTGCCGCTCGCTACTCATCGAACTTTGCGTCGGCGCGACAACGCGGTCGCGACTATCTGCCCGCCCAGCCCGTGCGCCGCGCCGCGTGCGAGCCGGCTTTCCGGTCAGTGACCGCGACCGCTCCATGGCCGGCGACAACCCGCTCGGCAATTTGTCGTGCAGCACGGTCCAGGTCCGTTCGCTGGTCAGACATTCCGGGCTGCGGACGCCGGCGCCGACGTTGCCACGGCCGCCGCCGTCCTCGTCGGTGACAGCGACCACCGTGTCTCGGCAATGGCTGAATGCCCAGCCCGGGAACTTCACGCCGAGCATTTCGGCCACTTTGGTTTGCATCGCCATGACGCTACGAAATAACTGATTAGCATGTCAATACGATTTCTACAATTAGTGACTGATACGTCAATCACAGTTTCCAGATTAGTTGACTGATGTGTCAATCATACTTCCCGGGCTCAAAATCATGCGTTTCAATTCTCGCGGCAAGCGCAGACCGACATGTGTAGAACAAGGACGAGGCAACGTCAACAATAAAACGTAGATCTGCACCGAAAAACCACGGACAAGTGCGGATTGGCTGAAACGCCGCTGAGAATCTGTTAAGACTCGCTCAAATAGCCGTTGCTCGAGTTGACGGCCTTTCTCAAGGCCATCACGATTGTGTAGCGATCCCCGCCATCAGATGGGAGTGCCAGAACGAAGTCGAATAACGTTTGCCAGGTCGAAAGGCCCGCTGACGTGCATGAACGCCGGGTATCGAGCACCCGGCGGAACCGACGGCTTGGAGCGTCCTGAAGCAAGCCGGGACGAACCCGACGCTCAGGCCGAGTCCGCCGCGGCGAGACGACGCTATTGCTATTAGGAGGGTAATGGACGACGTTCGGTGGCAAATTGTGGCGCATCGATCGATGCCGGATGGCGCATGTATGCCACGATTGCCGCAACATCCGCGTCACAATGGCAATCGTTAATTTACCTCGGGTTCCATAATTGGCTCTCGAGTTGGCGAAACCCTTGAATAACATGACGATCGGGTTTATCTTCCTTTGATGTCGTAGGCATATCTAATAGTTACCTTGGTCTCCGGCCATGAGCTGCGGGAATGCCACCTCCAGCACAGCACCTGGTACGCCGACGTAACCGCAAGTGCTCAATCCAGCACGCTCGGGTTACCGCTTTTGAACCCAAGTAGGTAACGCACGTTCCAAGACGGCGCGTTATGTGTAGAAAGAAGGCGAATTGGCCACTTCAGGGACGAATCAGACGTCGTCGGCGTCCGCGGATTCGAGTCAACCTCCGCCGTACCACGGCCTTACTCCGACTACTCCCATTGCGATCATCGGCATGGCCTGCCGGCTTCCCGGTGGGATCGACTCACCAGAGCAGTTGTGGCAGGCACTCCTGCGGGGCGACGACCTCGTCAAGGAGGTTCCCGCCGAGCGCTGGGACATGGACCAGTACTACGACCCCGAACCGGGCGTGCCGGGTCGGTCCATATCGAAGTGGGCCGCATTCCTGGACGACCCGACGGGCTTTGACGCAGAGTTCTTCGGCATCGGTGACCGCGAAGCGCTGGCCAGTGACCCGCAGCACCGGGTGCTGCTCGAAACCGCCTGGGAAGCCATGGAGCACGCCGGTCTGACGCCGAACCAGATCGCCGACACGCTGACCGGCGTGTTCGTCGGACTAACCCACAACGACTATGCGTACCTTGCTGCGGACGCCCACGCACTGGAGGGCCCGTACGGCTTCTCCGGGACGAACTTCAGCCTGGGATCCGGGCGGATCTCATACACGTTGGGCGTACACGGTCCTGCGCTCACCGTGGACACCGCGTGCTCGTCGGGTCTGCTGGCTGTCCATCTGGCGTGCCGCAGCCTGCACAACGGGGAGAGCGACCTCGCCCTGGCTGCCGGCGCCTCGGTGAGCCTGGAGCCCCGCAAGTTCGCCGCAGGCTCAGCCGAGGGGATGCTGTCTCCTACCGGGCGGTGCCACGCATTCGATGCCGCGGCTGATGGCTTTGTGGTTTGTGAGGGCAGCGCTGTGCTGCTGCTTAAGAGGTTGGCGGAGGCACTGTCCGACGGCGATCGGATCCTGGCCGTGTTGCGCGGAACAGCGGCCAACCAGGACGGCCGCACAGTCAACATCTCGGTGCCGTCGGTCACGGCGCAGACCGCTGTCTATCGAGCGGCGTTGACCGCAGCGGGCATAGACGCGTCGACCGTCGGCATGGTTGAGGCCCACGGCCCCGGGACGCCGGTGGGCGACCCCATCGAATACGAAAGCCTCGCCAACGTCTACGGCATCACCGGCCCAACCGCCCTGACCTCGGTGAAAACCAATTTCGGGCACGCCCAGTCCGCCTCGGGTCCACTCGGGCTGATGAAAGCGATACTCGCGCTGCAGCGCGGCGTGGTTCCGCAGAACCTGCACTTCGAGCGGCTGCCCGACGCCCTGGCTCAGATCGAAACGAAGCTTTTCGTACCGCAGGCCACCACCCCCTGGCCGACCAACGGCGGTCAGCCGCGACGGGCAGCGGTGTCGTCCTACGGATTCTCGGGAACCAACGTTCACGCGATCCTCGAGCAGGCGCCGCTGATCGTTCCAGCCGATGACGAACAGGGCCCGACGCGCACCGAGGGACCGTTGCTCTTCCCGCTGTCGTCCACTTCGCCCGATGCACTACGCAAGACAGCGGCGCGACTCGCCGACTGGGTGGACGCACGTGCCGACGAGATTTCCGCCTGGGATCTCGGCTACACGCTGGCGCGCCGGCGTGCGCACCGTCCGGTCCGGACGACGGTGACGGCCGATAGTTTGGCGGAGCTGACCGCGGCGCTGCGCGAGATCGCGGACGATGAGATTCCGTATCAGGCCGCAGCAGGCCGCGACGATCACGGGCCGGTATGGCTGTTCTCCGGCCAGGGCTCGCAATGGGCGGCCATGGGTGCCGAATTGTTGGCAGCAGAACCGGTGTTCGCCGCGACAATCGCGCGGATCGAGCCGTTGATGGCTGCCGAGTCCGGTTTCTCGGTGACCGAGGCCATCTCGGCATCCGACACAGTGACCGGCATCGACCGCGTTCAACCGACCATCTTCGCCATGCAGGTTGCGCTGGCCGCCACCATGACGTCTTACGGTGTGGTGCCGGGTGCAGTCATCGGACACTCGATGGGAGAAGCCGCGGCCGCCGTCGTAGCCGGGGCGCTGTCGCTCGAAGACGGCGTGCGCGTCATCTGCCGCCGATCGCGGCTGATGCTGCGCGTCTCCGGCGCCGGCGCCATGGCGTCGGTGGAATTGCCTGCGCAGCAGGTGCTTTCCG
The DNA here is from genome assembly GCA_036497495.1 of Mycobacterium sp. Classification (GTDB taxonomy): domain Bacteria; phylum Actinomycetota; class Actinomycetes; order Mycobacteriales; family Mycobacteriaceae; genus Mycobacterium. Next base: position 9,562 of record DASXJI010000269.1, on the reverse strand, counting down.
AACTTATGGCGCGCGGCGTCAAGGACGTCGTGGTAGCAGTGGTGGCATCACCGAAGTCCACGGTGATCGGCGGGGCGACAGGGTCGATCCGCGAATTAGTCGCGGGTTGGGAAGAGCGCGAAATCATGGCGCGCGAGGTTGCCGTCGATGTCGCATCCCACTCCCCTCAGGTCGACCCGATCCTCGACGAACTGGCCGAGGTACTCGTTGACCTGCAGCCGCGGGAGCCAGAGATTCCGTACTACTCGGCCACGCATTTCGACCCGCGTGACCTGCCGACGTGTGATGCCGACTATTGGGTCGAGAACCTGCGCTACACAGTGCGATTCGCCTCGGCAGTGCAGGCTGCGCTGGAGGACGGCTTCCGGGTCTTCACCGAATTGGCGCCGCACCCGCTGCTGACCCACGCGGTCGATCAGACCGCCGGCAGCCTGGACATGCGGGTGGCAGCGTTAGCCGGCATGCGGCGTGAGCGGGAACTGCCGCACGGACTGCGCGACCTGTTGGGCGATCTACACAACGCCGGTGCCGCGGTGGACTTCTCGGTGATGTACCCCGCCGGACGGTTGATCGATGCACCGCTGCCGGCGTGGACGCACCGTCAGTTCATTTACGAACTCGACAACAAGGGTCTTGGGTCGCAGGGCATCAACACCGTTGCAGTGCATCCGCTGTTGGGCTCGCATGTGCGACTGCTGGAAGAGCCGGAACGCCACGCCTGGGAGGCGGAGGTCGGGACCGCGGCCCTGCCCTGGCTGGGAGACCACAAGATTCACGGCATCGCGGTGCTTCCCGGCGCCTCTTACCTCGAGATGGCGCTGGCCGCGGCCCGCGCAATTCACGGCGAGAATGCCCTTATTCGCGACGTCCGCTTCGAACAGATGCTGCTACTCGAAGAGACCACACCGGTTGCCGCCGTCGCTGTAGTCCACGCGCCCGGCATCGTCAAATTTGCGGTGGAGGCAGAACAGGAAGGCGAACGCGCGCGGCGGGCCAGCGCGGTCCTGCACGCCCGGACCGAAGACGAAGACCGTCCACCGGCGCACGACATCGCTGCCCTGCTCGCCGAGCACCCGCGCCGCGTTGACGGCAATGAACTGCGGCAGGGATTCGCTAAACGCGGACTGCAGTACGGTCCGGCTTTCGGCGGCTTGGCGGCCGTGCTCATTGCCGAGGGAGCTGCCGGCACGGTGCTCGCCGAGGTCGGCCTGCCGTCGTCGATTCGATCGCAACAGACCACCTACCATGTGCACCCGGCTCTCCTGGACGCGTGCTTCCAGTCTGTCGCCGCTCATCCCGCCATCCAAGCGGCCGGAGTCGGCGGCTTGATGCTCCCATTGGGCGTCCGCCGGTTGCAGACTCACGGACCCGCCCGCGACATCCGCTACGCCTACTCGCGGGTGATCAGCGCCGATGCCACCTGGGTCGAAGCCGATCTCGAACTCTTAGACCAGCGCGGTGCGGTGGTGCTCACTGTGGAAGGGCTGCAGATCGGCAGCGGCTCATCCGAGAGCGCCAACCGGCAGCGGCTGCTGAACGAGCGTTTGCTGACGATCGAATGGCAGAAGCGAGAGCTGCCCGAGACAAACCAGGTCGACGCCGGCAACTGGCTTCTGATCAACACTTCTGCGGGCGCGGACGTGGTGGCCAACACGCTGACCGATGCATTGAAAGTCGAGCGCGCACAAATCACGACCGTCGTATGGCCGCAGGACGCCGACCACTCGACCAACGCGGAAGAGCTCGCCGAGCACCTTCGCACCGGCGCTTTCACCGGTCTGGTTGTGCTGAACGAGCCGAAGAACGGAAACCCCGATGAGGAATCCGCGCTGCGAGCGGGTGAATACGTACACCATCTGGTCCGTGTCATCAGGGGGCTGTCCGAACACGAGGGTGAGCCGCCCCGCTTGTTCGTGGTGACCAGAAACGCGCAGACCGTGCTCCCCGGCGACCGGGCCAATTTGGAGCAGGCCGGGCTCCGCGGTTTGTTGCGCTCGGTCGGCAACGAGTATCCGGATTGGCGGGTAACGCAGATCGACCTGGACGAGCGGACCGACGGCGAACGCCTCGCACGTCAACTGCTCATCCGATCAGAAGAGGACGAGACCGCCTGGCGAGATGGTGAGTGGTACACCGCAAGGCTGTTCCCGAGCCCGTTGCGGGCCGAAGAGCGATTCACCGCTCTGGCGGACCCGCGACAGGACGGCTTGCGGCTTGAAATCCGCACGCCCGGCGACCTGCAGACCATAGAGGTCACCGCGTTCGACCGGGTTCCGCCCGGACCGGGAGAAATCGAGGTCGCCGTCACGTCCTCGAGCATCAATTTCGCCGATGTCCTGGTCACGTTCGGCCGGTATCCCTCCTTCGAGGGTCGGCTACCGCAGCTGGGCACCGACTTCGCGGGCGTGGTCAGTGCAGTCGGCAGCGACGTCACAACACACCGGGTGGGTGATCGCGTCGGGGGTATCTCGCCGAACGGCTGCTGGGGCACCTTCGTGACGTGCGACGCCGACCTCGCTGCGACGCTGCCCCCAGGCCTGACCGAACGGCAGGCGGCAGCGGTGACGACCGCATACGCCACGGCTTGGTACGGGCTCCAGGACCTGTCCCGAATCGGTCGTCGCGACAAGGTGCTGATCCATTCTGCGACCGGCGGGGTCGGGCAGGCAGCGATCGCCGTCGCCCGCGCCGCAGGCGCCGAGATCTTTGCCACGGCCGGCAGCAAGCAACGTCGACAACTGCTGCGCGACTGGGGAATTGAGCATGTCTATGACTCGCGCAGCATCGAATTCGCCGAGCAGATCCGCACACATACCGACGGTTACGGCGTCGATATCGTGCTCAACTCGGTGACCGGTGCCGCACAGCGCGCCGGCATTGAATTGCTCGCGCTCGGAGGACGATTCATCGAGATCGGCAAGCGTGACATCTACGGCGACAGCCGGCTGGGACTGTTCCCGTTCCGCCGCAACCTGGCATTCCACGGGGTCGACCTGGGCTTGATGTCACAGAGTCATCCCGACAGGTTTCATGACTTGCTGAACACGGTCTACCGGCTGACCGCCGATGGTGTGTTGCCGGTGCCGGAGAGCACGCACTACCCACTCACCGAGGCGGCCACCGCAATTCGGGCGATGAGCGCCGCCGAGCACACCGGCAAGCTGGTGCTCGACGTGCCCCGCACCGAGCCGGCCCGGGTGGCAGTACCGCCGGGACTGGTCCGCGTCTTCCGGCCCGACGGCGCCTACATCATTACCGGTGGCTTGGGCGGGCTCGGTTTGTTCCTCGCCGAGAAACTGGCTGCCGCAGGCTGTGGCCGCGTCGTCCTCAGTTCACGTTCGGAACCGAACGAGCAGGTACTCACTGCTATCGAGAAGATCCGAACCAGTGGTGGCGACATCGTCGTGGAATGCGGTGACATCGCAGAACGCGCCACGGCGGATCGATTGGTGGCCGCGGCAACGATCACGGGCCTGCCGTTGCGGGGTGTGTTGCATGCTGCCGCGGTGGTCGAGGATGCCACACTCGCCAACATCACGGACGGGCTCATCGACCGTGACTGGAGGCCAAAGGCCCACGGCGCGTGGAACTTGCACGAGGCCACCCTCGGCGGGCCACTGGACTGGTTCTGCTCGTTCTCCTCGGCCGCATCTCTCATTGGTTCACCCGGGCAAGGGGCTTACGCTGCGGCCAACGGCTGGCTGGACGCCTTCACCCACTGGCGCAAATCTCAGGGCTTGCCGGCGACCTCGATCGCCTGGGGCGCCTGGGGCCAGGTTGGCCGTGCCACCGCGCTGGCTGAGGACACCGACACCGCCATCGCGCCGGATGAGGGTGCGTACGCATTCGAGTCGATGCTTCGGTACGACCGCGCGTACGCCGGGTACGCGCCGCTGATCGGCACGCCATGGCTGACCACGTTCGCGCAGCGCAGCAAGTTCGCGGAAATGTTCAAATCCGCCGGCCCAGGCGTGAAAGGCTCGAGCAAGCTACGGGCCGAACTGAACGAGCTGCCCCTCGAGGATTGGGCGGGCCGACTGCGGAAGTTGCTGTCCGAACAGATCGGACTGCTGTTGCGGCGCTCGGTCGACCCGGACCGTCCGCTCTCCGAGTACGGACTTGACTCCCTCGGCACGCTCGAATTGCGCACCCGGGTCGAATCGGAGACCGGCATCCGCATCAGTGCCCAGAACATCATCGACCACAGCACCGTGCGGGCGTTGTCGCAATACCTGGCCGATGAGCTGGCGGCCACCCAGAACGTCTCGGCGGCTGGAGCGGAGTAAGCGCTGGTGGCTGATTCGCGTGTCACTCCCGTCGCGGTCATCGGGATGTCGTGCCGACTTCCCGGCGGCATCGATTCCCCCGAACTGTTGTGGGAGGCGTTGCTGCGCGGCGACGACCTAGTCACCGAGATCCCCACTGATCGATGGGACGCGAACGATTTCTACGACCCCGAGCGGGGCGTACCGGGTCGCACGGTCACGAAGTGGGGTGGATTCCTCGATGATGTCGCGGGCTTCGACGCGGACTTCTTCGGTATCGGGGAGCGTGAAGCGACGGCGATCGATCCGCAGCACCGGTTGCTGCTCGAGACATCCTGGGAGGCACTGCAATACGGCGGCCTGGACCCGAAGTCGCTGGCTGGCTCCCAGACCGGCGTGTTCGTGGGATTGGGGCACGACGACTACACCGTGGTGACTGGCAAAGCGGGTGCCCTGGAGGATCCCTACGGATACACCGGTACCGCCTTCAGCATGGCGTCCGGACGCATCAGTTACACGCTGGGTCTCAGCGGACCGGCGGCCACAGTCGACACCGCGTGCTCGTCCGGTCTGGTGACGGTGCACATGGCCTGCCGCAGCCTGCACCAGGGCGAGAGCGATCTCGCCCTCGCCGGCGGCTGCATGGCGGTGCTGGACCCGTGGGTCAATGCCTCGACGTCGGCGATAGGAATGCTTTCTGCGACGGGGCGCTGCCATTCCTTCGACGTCAAGGCGGATGGGTTCGTCCGTTCCGAGGGTTGCGCCATGGTCGTGCTCAAGCGACTGCCGGACGCCGTGCGCGACGGCGACCGGATTCTGGCCGTGATCCGCGGCACCGCATCCAATCAGGACGGTCGCTCCGAAACGATCACGAGTCCATCCATGGACGCGCAAGTCTCCGTCTATCGGTCGGCATTAGAGGCCGCCGGGGTGGACGCCGCGAGCATCGGCATGATCGAGGCGCACGGCACCGGGACCCCCGTCGGTGATCCAACCGAGTTCCGCAGTCTGGCGCAGGTTTACGGCACAGAACGCCCGTGCGCGTTGGCGTCGGTGAAAAGCAACGTCGGACACACCGAATCCGCTGCGGGCACTGTGGGCCTCATCAAAGCGGTCATGGCACTGCGGCACGGCACAGTCCCGCGAATGCTGCACTTCACCCAGTTACCCGAAGACTTGGCCCGGATTGACACCAATCTGTTTGTGCCGGAGGAGAATACTCGGTGGCCTGCTGATAACGGGCACCCCCGAAGGGCGGCGGTGTCGTCGTACGGGATGTCGGGTACCAATGCGCACGCCATCCTCGAGCAGGCGCCCGAGGCCTCGGCGGTAACTGCCGAACACAACGGCGCGACAATCGCTTCGGCGATGCCTGTACCGCTCCTGCTCCTGGTGTCGGCTACCTCGGCGGACGCGCTACGTCTGACTGCGGGCCGGCTGGCCGACTGGGCGGAGCGCAACGCGGACGACGTCGCGGTCCGGGATGCCGCCTACACGTTGGCGCGTCGCCGTGCTCACGGCCCAGTGCGCACGGCAGTGCTGGGAGCCGACCTGCCGGAGTTCGCCGCGGCGTTGCGAGAGGTTGCCGGAAGTGATCTCCCCTATCAGCCGGCAGTCGGCAACGACGACCGAGGCCCGGTATGGGTGTTCTCCGGCCAGGGCTCACAGTGGGCCGGCATGGGCGTCGAATTGTTGGCAGGAGAACCGGTTTTCGCCGCGACCATCGCGCAGGTCGAGCCGCTGATCGCGGACGAGTCCGGGTTCTTGGTGACTGAGGCCATGTCGTCGCTTGAGACGGTGACCGGCATCGACCGGATCCAACCGACCATCTTCGCGATGCAGCTCGCGCTGGCCGCCACCATGAAGTCTTACGGTGTGGTCCCGGGCGCAGTCATCGGACACTCGCTCGGTGAAGTCGCAGCTGCCGTCGTCGCCGGAGCGTTGTCACTCGAAGACGGCGTACGCGTCATCTGCCGCCGTTCCAAATTGTGTGTCCGCCTGGCCGGTGGCGGTGCTATGGCGTCGGTGGAACTGCCTGCGCAACAAGTGCTTTCGCAGCTCGCGGATCGTGGAGTCAACGACGTCGTGGTTGCGGTGGTAGCGTCCCCCTCGTCCACGGTGATCGGCGGAGCGACGGCACCGGTTCGCGAGCTCGTCGCCGGGTGGGAGCAGCGCGAGATCATGGCGCGCGAGGTGGCCGTCGACGTCGCGTCGCACACCCCGCAAGTCGATCCGATCCTCGACGAGCTGGCCGACATTCTGGCCGACCTCGAGCCGGCGACGCCGACGATCCCCTACTACTCGGCGACGTCGATCGACCCGCGCGAGGAACCGTGCTGCGACGCCGATTACTGGGTGGACAACCTGCGGCAGATGGTGCGATTCGCGGCAGCGGTGCAGGCCGCGCTCGAGGACGGCTACCGAGTCTTTGGCGAGCTGTCACCACACCCGTTGCTCACTCGGGCAGTCGAACAAACCGCTCTGAGCCTCGAGACACCCGCGGCCGCGCTGGCCGGGATGCGCCGTCAGCAGCCCCTGCCCCACGGACTTCGGGGTCTGCTGGCCGATCTGTATGCGGCCGGAGCCGCGGTGGACTTCTCGGTGCTGTATCACGCAGGGCACCTCGTGGACGCCCCGCTGCCGACCTGGACGCACCGCCGATTGATCTTGACCCCGCGGAGCTCGGCCACGCACGGTGGGAGCACGGTCTCGGTGCATCCACTGCTGGGCCCACACGTCCGCTTGCAGGAAGAGCCCGAGCGCCACGTTTGGCAGGCTGAGGTCGGCACGAAGGCGTCGCCATGGCTGGCCGACCACCAGATCCATAGTGTGCCTGCGCTTCCCGGGGCCGCCTACTGCGAGATGGCGCTGGCCGCCGCCCATGCCGTTCTCGGCGAAGCATCTGAAGTACGTGACATCCGCTTCGAGCAGATGCTGTTGCTGGACGGCGAAACCGCCGTCGGCGCCGTCGCGTCGATGGAGTCACCCGCCGTCGCCAGTTTCTCGGTAGAAACCAATGACGAGGGCACCAACGCCCGATGGGCATCCGCCGTCCTGCATACCGCCGAGGACGGCTACCGGCCACCCGCGCACGACCTGAGCGCTTTGCGGGCGGCGCACCCGGTGCGGATCGGCGGAGCGGAACTGCGCGCGTCCTTCGACAAGCGTGGTATCCAATTCGGTCCGGCATTCACCGGTTTGACCGCTGTGCACACCGCCGACGAATCAAGCAGCACCGTGCTCGCCGAAATCGGCTTGCCTGGTTCGCTTCGCTCACATCACGGCGCTTTCGGCGTCCATCCCGCCCTACTGGATGCATGTTTCCAGTCCGTCGCCGCTCATCCCGCGGCCCGCGGCGTCGGCGGAGCCGGCGGTAGCGGTCTGCTGTTGCCGCTGGGCGTGCGACAGCTGCGCAGCTTTGGTCCGGCCCGTGATGCGCGGTATTGCCACGCCCGAGTCACCGCATCCGCGACCGGTCTGGACGCCGACCTCGATCTGATCGACGTGCACGGCACGGTCCTGCTGACAGCACGCGGGCTGCAAATGGGGACCGGGGCGTCGGAAAGCAGTAGCCGCGATCGACTGCTCGGCGAGAGCCTGCTGACCATCGAGTGGCAGTCGCACGCGTTGCCCGCGACCTCCGAAGATCAGGTCGGAAAGTGGTTGCTGGTCAACACTTCCGATGATTCCGACATGCTGGCGACCAAACTGGCCGACACGTTGAAACTGCGCGACCGAGAAGTCACATCCGTGTCGTGGTCGGCACGTGCCGATCACCGGGTCAACACCGAACGGTTCGCGGGCTACCTCCGTGAGGACGAATTCGCCGGCGTGGTCATCGTCGCGGCGCCACGGAACGGCGCTGCCGACGAGCAGAGCCTGACCGAGGGTCGCGAGCAGTTACGTCATCTGGTCCGCATAGCGCGCGAGCTGACGGAACTTCCCGGGAAGTCTCCCCGACTGTACGTCGCGACCAGGCAAGCGCAGATCGTCGGAACGCAGGGTGAAATCAAACAGTGTGAAATCAACCTTCCGCAGGGCGCACTGCGCGGCCTGCTGCGGGTGATTGGCGCCGAGAATCCGCATCTTCGTGTCACTCAGATCGACGTCGACGACGACACCGACGCCGAGTGGCTCGCGCGGGAACTGCTGAGCGGCTCGGACGAAGACGAGACGGCCTGGCGCAGTGGACAGCGGTATGTGGCACGCCTGCGTCCGAGTCCGCTGCGTCCCGACGAGCGGCACACCACCGCAGTCAACCACGCCGACGGCGGTCTGCGCCTGCGAGTCCGCGCCCCGGGTGATCTGGAAACCATGGAACTTGTTGCAGTCAACCGAGTTCCGCCGGGCCCAGGACAGATCGAGGTGGCGATCACGGCGTCGAGCCTGAACTTCGCGGATGTGCTCATGGCCATGGGCCGGTTCCCCACCGTCGACGACCGTGAACCTGAGCTGGGTGTGGACTTCGCCGGTGTAGTCACCACAGTCGGTTCGGACGCCGCCCACCACCAGGTCGGCGACCGGGTCGGCGGCTTCTCCAGAAACGGCTGTTGGGCGACATTTGTCACCTGCGACGCCCAGGCCGCCGTTTCGTTGCCGGCCGGGCTGACCGACCACCACGCGGTTGCGGTGTCGACTGGGCATGCCACCGCCTGGTACGCCCTACACGATCAGGCGCGAATCTCGGCCGGTGAGCGGGTGCTGATTCATTCCGCAACTGGCGGCGTGGGGCAGGCCGCGGTGGCAATCGCGCGTGCCGCCGGCGCCGAGATCTATGCCACGGCCGGCAGCCCGGAGCGCCGCGAATTACTGCGCAGCATGGGAATTGACCACATCTATGGCTCCCGCAGCACCGACTTCGCCGAGTTGATCCGTCGCGACACCGATGGATACGGTGTCGACATCGTGCTCAACTCCCTGACCGGTGCGGCTCAACGCACCGGATTCGAATTGCTGGCCGACGGAGGGCGATTCGTCGAGATCGGCAAACGCGACGTCTATGCGAATGCGCGCCTCGGGATGTACCCATTCCGCCGCAACCTCACGTTTCATTACGTCGACCTCGCGCTGATGTCGGACAGTCATCCACAGCGGATCGGGCAACTGTTGGACACGGTCTTCCACCGTATTGCGGACGGCGTGTTGCCGCCGGCCGCGTACACCCTGCACCAATTCACCGAAGCGACCACGGCCATCCGGGTGATGAGCGCAGCCGAACACACCGGAAAACTCGTTCTGGACGTACCGCGGACGGGAGCCAGCACTGTGGCGGTGCCGCAGGAGTCGGCGCGGGTGTT
>DASXJI010000268.1:0-6158 GCA_036497495.1 Mycobacterium sp. | reverse complement strand
GAATTTCGGTCTTCATAGGGATACACAGCGACGGTGCCGACACCAAGTTCGTAGGCGGCCCGGAATGCCCGGATCGCGATTTCGCCGCGATTGGCAACCAGCACTTTGGAGATCACTTGTAATCCCTAACTTCTATTGTTCAGATCACCGTTGACCAGTAATCCCAGAACCGGACCACAATCAGCAGAAAGACGGCGGTGAACCACATTGTCGCGATCGACCAGCGCCAATGGTAGAGCTCGCGCGCGACGGCGGCACCGCGGTGTTCACCGCTGGGCCCAAATGCGATCGAGGCGACCACCACCAACAGCGAGATAGTCGCCACCCACACCACCATGCAGTACGGGCACAATGCCCCGATGCGGTAGAGGCTCTGGTAGATCAGCCAGTGCACGAACGCCGCACCCGCCAGAGTCCCGAGCGTCATCCCGACCCAATACCACCGTGGCAGTGGCACTTTCGTTACCGCTAATACGCCGGTGACCGTCACGACGGCAAATGCGCCGATACCGATCAGCGAGTTGGGGAAACCCAGCGCCGACGCTTGTGGCGTCGTCATCACCGAACCGCACGACACGATCGGGTTGAGGTTGCATGACGGCACATACGCGGGGTTGAGCAGAAGTTCGATCTTCTCGACCGTCAGTGTCGCCGAGGCGATCAAGCCGATCACGCCCGTGATCAGTATCCACCACCCGCCGGCCCTCGACACGGCCGACTTCGCAGCTGCCGGCGGCATCGAGTCCTCTAACGGCCCATCAGGTTTGGCCGATGCCGTGGCGGTCACGACGCCGCTGGGGTCGCAGCCGAGTCGATTCCGGGCACATCCCCGACGATCTCTTTGATCTTGGCAACAAACGCGTCCGGCGTCGACCACTGGTAGTCCTGGCCGTTGATGCGCACGGTCGGGGTGGCGTGAATACCCTGCGATGTCGCCAACCCGTCGACCATCGCCAGGTATTTGCCGGCCTTCACGCACTCGGGGACCTTGCCGACCACGCCTGCCTCACGGGCCAACTCGATCAGCTTCGCGTTGTCGGGGAACGATGTCCCGGTCTCGGAGGGCTGAATGTCCTTGGTGTACAACGCGGTGTGGAATCGCCGGAAGGCATCGATCGACTCGTCGGCGACGCAGTAGGCGGCGTTAGCGGCGCGCGACGAGTAGTCCTGGTTCTGCGGCCGGCTCAGCAGCGCCACCATGTAGTAGTCGGCCGCAATGGCGCCGTCGTCGATCAACTTGCTCACCGTCGGCCCGAACCCTCGCTCGAAATTGCCGCAGGCCGGGCACAGGAAGTCCTCGTAGAATGTCACGACCGCTTTCGGATCATGACTGCCGTCCTTGGTGACCAGCTTGCTCGAGGTCACCCGGACCGCCCGCGCGCCGTTGGCGGCGGTCTTCTTGTCGTGCGAGATCACGATGTAGCCGACGAGGACGACGGCGAAGATCACCACGATCGAGGTGAGCCCGATCCTGACCAGCAGGTCGCGTCGGCGACCGGCCGCGTTCAGGTCGTATCGGGCTGGACGGTTTGATTTGGCGGCTTTATCCCCCATGGGCAAGTCTCACACTCCGGATAGTCGGCTTCGCGGTCCGGCCGCGATGCGGTCTGCGATAGCGGCTAAGCCTACCGGCGTCGCTATCGCCAGTTCAGACGCGGCTGAGATGGGCCCGCAGCGCCGAAATCAACTCCGTGGTGGCCAGCGCGCTTCCGCCGCCCAGCGGAAACAGGTTGGCGAATCCGTGCGTGAGCGATCGCATCGACCGCCGGTCGACGTGTGTCCCGGCCTCGTGGAGCGCCGCCGCATAGCGGTCGCCCTCGTCGCGCAGTGGATCGAAGCCCGCAGTCGCGATCAGTGCGGGCGGCAGCCCGGCCAGCGAGTCGGCCAGCAGCGGCGAGATCCGCGGATCTGTCGGCTCGATCCCCGAGCCGTCCAGGTACTGGGCCTCGAACCAGTCCATGTCGGCTTTGGTGAGCAGAAAACCCTCGGCGAACAGACTCAACGACCTGGTCTTGGCGGTGAAGTCGGTTCGCGGGTAGACCAGCCACTGCAGCACCGGCTTGGCGCCTTCGTCGTCGCGCGCCAGCTGCGAAACGACGGTGGCCAGGTTGCCACCGGCGCTGTCGCCGCCGACGACGATCTTGTCGGGGAACGCGCCGAGTTCCTCGGCGTGTTCGCACGCCCACTTGAACGCCGCATAGGCGTCGTCGACCGCGGCCGGTGCCGGGTGCTCAGGGGCCAGCCGGTAATCGACCGACAGCACGTGAACGTCGGCGTCGCGGCAGGTCAGCCGGCACAACGCATCGTGGGTGTCCAAGTCACCGATCGTCCAGCCGCCACCGTGGTAGAAGACCAGCAACGGCGTTGGCTTCGCCGCCGCCGGGCGGTAGTGCCGGGCCGGGATCTGACCGGCCGGTCCCGGTATCGACAGGTCACTGACGCCGACATGCACCTGCGGGCCGGCGAACCCCATCAACGAATCCCGCATCAGAGCCCGAGATGCCGCGACGTCGTTACCCACCGCCAAGCCCTCGATGCCCATCGCGTGCTGTCCCGACAGCATCAGCTGCAACGTCGGATCAAGCGTGTTGCCGTCGATCGTGATCGAACGGCCGCCGGTCAGCAGTCGCACGGCGCGCGTCGGCACCCACGGAATCACCTTGGCGCCGACCTTGGTGGCGGCGCTCTGCAGCCGGTTAGCCCAGCCACCGGTCTTGAGCTGCTGATCCGAGGTGCCTGGCAGACTTCGTGTCATGGGTGCTCCCTTAGTCACGCTCAACGACGGTCATTCCATCCCCGCGGTCGGATTCGGCGTTTTCAAGATCCCGCCCACGGACACCGAGCAGGCGGTGAGCACCGCACTGCAAGCCGGATACCGCCACATTGATACCGCGGCAATGTACGGCAACGAACCCGAAACCGCGCGCGGTCGCCGAGTCCGGCGTGCCCAGAGACGAACTTTACTTGGTCACCAAGGTGTGGAACTCCGAGCACGGTTACGAGAGCACCCTGGCCGCATTCGACCTCAGCATGAAGAGCCTGGGGATCGATTATCTCGACCGCTACCTGGTGCACTGGCCGATGCCGAAGCTGAACAAGTTCGTCGACACCTTCAAGGCCTTCGCCGAGCTGCGCGACCAGGCCCGGATCCGGTCCATCGGGGTCAGTAATTTCCAGCCTGAGCACATCAACGCCGTGGTCGACGCCACCGGGATCGTGGCTCGGTAACATCGTCATTCCCAAGTCAGTAAACCCTGAACGGATTGCGAGCAACTTCGACGTGTTCGATTTCGAACTAAGCGAAAACGACATGGCGTCAATCTCCTCGCTCGACGACGGAAACCGGCTGGGTCCTGATCCACGAACCTTCGACTTCACAGGCAGGTGAATGACGTGACCGGCGAGTCGGGCGCCTACGTCCCATCCATTGCACTCAACGACGAGAACACGATGCCGGTGATCGGCCTCGGTGTCGCGGAATTGTCCGATGACGAGACCGAACGCGCCGTCTCGACGGCGCTGGAGATCGGCTATCGACTGATCGACACCGCCGCGGTGTACGGCAACGAAGCCGCCGTCGGCCGCGCCATCGCGGCCTCCGGAATTCCCCGCGCGGAACTGTTCGTCACCACCAAGGTGGCCAATGCCGACCAGGGTTTCAACCTCACCCAGGATGCCGTCAAGGTCAGCCTGGACAAGCTCGGACTGGACTACGTGGACCTCTTTCTCATCCACTGGCCGCAGGCGCAATTGGGTAAATACGTGGACGCCTTCGGCGGCCTGATCCAAGCCCGCGGCGATGGTCATACCCGTTCGATCGGGGTGTCCAATTTCAACGAGGAATACCTCGAGACGGTGATCGACCTGACTTACGTCACGCCCGCGGTCAACCAGATCGAGCTGCACCCGTTGCTCAACCAGGCCGAACTACGCGCGGTGAATGCACAACACAACACCGTCACCGAGGCCTACAGCCCGCTGGCGGTCGGCAGGTTGCTGGATAACCCCACCGTGACGTCCGTCGCCGACGAATACGACCGCACGCCGGCGCAGGTGCTGATCCGGTGGAGCATTCAGCTGGGCAACGTGGTGATCCCGCGGTCCGGCAAACCGGAGCGGATCGCCGGCAATTTCGATGTCTTCGATTTCGAGTTGACCGCCGCACACATGGAAACCCTCAACGGGCTCAACGACGGCACCCGGGTGCGCGAGGATCCGCTGACCTATACCGGCATCTAGCCCGCCTATCCGGTCGGGCAGCCCGCTGCGGCCTGACGCAGAACGTTGCTCGATACCAGGTCGATAGGAAGCCCGTACCCGCGCGACACCGCGATGTACTGCATCGCGTACTGACACCAGAACGCGTGGTTCGGCGGCATCCACAGCGCGGGCTGCGAATCGCCCTTGTCCTGATTCGCCTGACCGTCCACTGCAAGGAGATTCGCCGGGTCATTGCCGAACCGGACCCGCTGGGCCGAGGGCCAGTCGTTGGCCCCCATGTCCCACGCCAGCGCCAGCGGCACCATGTGGTCGATCTGCACCGCCTCGCCGACTTTCGCGCCGCGATGAAAGTTGATGGTGTCGCTGGTGTACGGGTCATGCAACGTGCCGGTTTCCACCGCGTCCGGGCAACGTTTGGTCCAGACGTTTGTTTTATCGACCAGATCACGATTCAAGACGTCGTCGCGGGTATCGCAACCGTTGTGCCCACCGGGCGCGTCGTTGTCGTCGGTCCAGGCGTCGCCGAAAGCGGCACGACGGTAATCGTATCGACGAATCCTCAGCGGCACCACCGTGATTCCGCCCAGCACGTCGACACCGGGTTGGACCGTCGGCACGTCAGCGCGGGCCGCGAACTCCCGGTCGCGCTCCCCCGCCGACGTGACCACCACCTGATAGGCCACCAGCACGGCGAGCATCGCGACCACCGATAGCCAGAGCACCATCCTGCGGGTCATGACTTGTCCAAGAATTCGATGCGTTCGGTACCGGTGAAAGGTGCTGCCAGTAGCGCCAATCCAGGATGCGCGGCCTGATCCTCGTAGGCCTTTTCACAGAAGTCGCGAGCGGCCTCGATGACGTCCCGGTGATCGATCAGCGACAGCAGCCGCAGCGTGATCGCACGACCGGACTGGCTGCGGCCCAACACATCTCCCTCGCGACGTTCCCGCAGATCCAGGTCGGCAAGCTCGAAACCGTCGAGCGTACCGGCAACAGCGCTCAGCCGCCGGCCTGCCCGTGAGTGCGGAGTCATCCAACTGGCCAGCAGGCAGATGCTGGCGTGTTCGCCCCGGCCGATGCGGCCGCGCAGCTGGTGCAGCTGGCTGATCCCGAAACGGTCGGCGTCCATCACCAGCATCACGGTTGCATTGGGAACGTCGACACCGACCTCGATGACGGTGGTACACACCAGCACGTCGATCTCGCGGGCGCGAAAACCGGCCATTACAGCGTCCTTCTCATCGCCGGTCAGGCGGCCATGCATGAGCCCTAGCCGCAGACCGGATAGCTGATCACTGCCCAGTCGCGCATAGAGTTCCTCGACGGTCGCCGAAGGTCTTTGGTCTTTCTCGGCCTGACCGCTGCTGTCGCTGTCGTCGATTCGGGGCGCCACCACGTAGGCCTGCCGCCCCTCGGCGACTTCCTCGATGATGCGACTCCAGGCCCTGTCCAGCCAGGCCGGTTTATCGTTGACGAAGATGGCGGTGGTCGTGATCGGCTGGCGGCCACGGGGAAGCTCGCGCAGCGTCGACGTCTCCAAGTCGCCGTACACGGTCAGGGCTACGGTCCGCGGTATCGGCGTGGCGGTCATCACCAGCAGATGCGGCGTGATGCCGGCAGGCGCCTTGGCTCGCAACTGATCTCGTTGCTCCACCCCGAAGCGATGTTGCTCGTCGACGACCACCATGCCGAGCCGGTCGAACTCGACCGCGTCCTGCAACAGCGCATGCGTGCCGACGACGATGCCGACCTGGCCGCCGGCGATCTCGGTGCGGACTTGCTTCTTCTGCGCCTGCGACATCGAGCCGGTCAACAGCGCGAGACGCGTGGCGTTGTCCTCGCCGCCGAGCTGACCACCCATGCCCAGCGGGCCGAGCACGTCGCTGATTGAGCGAAGATGCTGTGCAGCAAGAACTTCCGTTGGTGCCAGCAGTGCG
>DASXJI010000267.1:0-1513 GCA_036497495.1 Mycobacterium sp. | reverse complement strand
ATCGGCCTGGCCGCGAGCGGCAACATCGATGCGACGCGGACCAATCCGTCGATGTTCGAGCCAGTGCACGGCAGCGCGCCGGACATTGCGGGACAGGGCATCGCCGACCCGACCGCGGCGATCATGTCGGTCGCGCTGCTGCTGTCTCACGTCGGTGAGGATGACGCGGCCACACGTGTCGACAAGGCCGTCGAACAACACCTGGCGACCCGCGGCGACGAGAAGCTGTCCACCACACAGGTCGCCGACAGAATCTTGTCGAGCCTGTAGGTCGTTTGCGCCGAAACGGTATTCCGGCAGGTCCTCACTCGATATTTTCCTGCATGTCTACAGTCTCGAGCAACTAATCGCGGTCGACGGGAACCAACGGCATCGCGATTACCGGGAACAGCGCGCACACGGCAAACGCCACGGGGTAGCCGGCGATCCCGATCAACCCGCCGACCAACGGCGGCGCGACGCCGGCTGTCAACAGCTGGCTCGTGTTCTGTGTGCCTAGCGCGCGGCCGCTCCAGAACGGCCCCGCGATCTCGGCGATCGCAGTGAATGCTAAGCCGTTGTCGGACACCGTGATCACCGAGGCGATCACCATCACCGCCACGCTGACAGGGGAGTGGAGCCAGTCCGTCAGAGCCAGCAGACCCATCGCCGCCGCTGCCGCCAGCGCGATGGTGCGGATCGGCCGCAGTCGCGAACCCACCAGGTCCGATGAGCGGCTCGCCGCTGTGTCCGACCAACGTCCCGCGGCGATTCGTCCACCGGCGCCCAGTATCTGGGCGGCCGTCACCATCGCGCCCGCAGACGCCGCGGACCAGCCGCGGTCGCTCATCAGCCACACGAGCGTGAAGGTCCACACCACGACCTGGGGAACCACCAGCAGGACCGACACGGCGTGGATGCGCCACAACACCGACGATCCGCGGTAGGGGTTGGCCAGTGCGGCTTCATCGGCCTCGTGACGCGGCGGCCGCGGCGGATCGACGACCGCGACCGCACACACCACAGCGGAGACCGCGCACACGACGGCGGGGAACAGCAGTGCCACCGAAACGCCGTGGCTTTCGGCCAGCCGCGGAATCACCAAGGCGCCCAAACCGACTCCCAGCGGTTGGGCGGTCTGCCGAATGCCCATCACCAGACCGCGCTGCTCCGGCGGAAACCATCCGACCACCAGGCGGCCGCTGGCCGAATTGCTGCTGGCCGCCGCCATGCCGCCAAGCAACAGAAAGGCACCCACCGCGACGAGTGAATGCACCGACGCCGCTGCGAACGCCGCAGCCGCCGTCAGCACCGAACCCAGTGCTAGGACGATCCGCTCGCCGACACGGTCGACGATGTAACCCCACGCGATCAGCGTCGCGACCATGCCGAGGCTGGGCATCGACGACAGCAGCCCGGCCTTCGCCAGATCCAGGCCGCGTTCGGCGTGCAGCGTCGGGATGAGGAAGGCCGCACCGTTGATGAAGACGTTCGCGCACAGCGTCGCGCTCAGCGCGATGCCCAACATCGACCA
>DASXJI010000266.1:0-6688 GCA_036497495.1 Mycobacterium sp. | reverse complement strand
ACGACGCATGGCGTCAGCGCGGCGATGAATCCCCGGTCGGCGTCTGCGAAATCGGCGGTGTCGTCGAGTGGTAGCCGGCGATTCTGATGTGCGGATGCGATAGCCGCGGTCGGCGCCTTGTGGTTCACGGGACAGACATTGCCACTATTACACCGGTGTTGGAAGCGACGAATAGGCAAACATTATCGCGGAGTTTCCGACATTTAACCGGCCCCGGCTTGAACCCGCTATTTCGCCGCATAGGAATACGACCGGCAAATTTCTGTTGAAGCGGGGTCAGGCCGTCTCAACAGCGAGCTTAATTTTGCTCAATTCGCTATCCGCGGTTCCAGCAAACCTGCATACTGCCGAAACGGTCCGTCAATGTTGACGGGCCGCCACAACAACAAAGGAGAACCGGGTGAAACGTTCAGTAACGGTCGCCGCAGCAGGGCTGGCGATCGTCGTCATGGGTTTGTCTGGCTGTTCGAGCGAGAAGAAGAGCAGCTCCAGCGCATCGTCGAACGGGAGCACCGCGGCAGCGTCGAGTGGCTCCTCGACAGCGAAGGTCACCATCGACGGCAAAGACCAGAGCGTGCAAGGCACCGTTGCGTGCACCAGTGCAGCCGGCAACTTCAACATCGCCATTGGTGGCGCACAAACCGGCATTGGCGTCGTGCTGACCGATGCCAGCCCGCCGTCGGTGAAGTCGGTCGGCCTGGGCAACGTCAACGGTGTGACGCTTGGCTACACCGCCGGCACCGGCCAGGGCAACGCCACCGCCACCAAGGACGGCAGCAAGTACAAGATCAGCGGGACCGCGACCGGGGTTGACATGGCCAACCCGATGCAGCCCGTGAACAAGCCCTTCGAAATCGATGTGACCTGCCCCTAGGGCCTCGATCTCGATCGAATCGCACGGCGCGACAGCGATGACCCGGCGTCGCTGTCGCGCCAATAAATTCCCGTCCCACACGACGATCAATCCTGTTGTATATCTTTGAATTTCACGACTCAGCGAGCTGCAATCTAACCGTGAAGTCGGTGTGCCCCGGCGCGCTGTGCAGGGTGATCGTGCCACTGTGGGCTTTCACCACCGCCGAGACGATGGCCAGGCCCAGGCCGGTACTGCCGCCTTTGCGGGATCGCGATGTGTCGCCGCGAGCGAAGCGCTCGAATACCTCGGACTGCAGTTGCTCCGGTATTCCGGGCCCGTTGTCGCACACGCTCAGCGCGGCATGCTGTCCGTTGGATTCCAATCGAGTGGTCACCACGGTTCCCGGACTGGTATGCACGCGGGCGTTGGCCAACAGGTTGGTCAGCACCTGATGGAGCCGGGCCGCGTCGCCGAGGACGAGCACCGGCTCTTCGGGCAGATCGAGCTCCCACTGATGATCCGGCCCGGCGACGTGCGCATCGCTGACCGCGTCGACGGCCACCCGCGAAAGGTCGACCGATTCGCGTTCCAGTGGCCGCCCGGAGTCCAAGCGGGCCAACAGGAGTAGGTCCTCCACGAGGCGGGTCATCCGCTCGGTTTCGGACTGCACGCGGCTCATCGCATGCGCCACGGCGTCGCTGTCGTCTCCCACGCGTCGGGCCAGCTCGGTGTAACCACGGATAGCGGCCAACGGGGTCCGCAGCTCGTGGCTGGCATCGGCGACGAATTGCCGCACCCGCGTCTCACTGGCCTGCCGGGTAGACAACGCGGCAGCGATGTGGTCGAGCATTCGGTTGAGCGCGGAGCCCAGTTGACCAACTTCGGTGCGCGGGTTGGCATCTGACTCGAGCACCCGCATCGGCAGTGCGACCTCGCCGCGGTCCAGCGGCAGATCGATGACCTCGCCGGCGGTTTGGGCGACCCGCCGCAGCGGGGCCAGTGCCCGTCGGATGACCACAATGCCGGCGGTGGTGGCCGCCGCGACGGCAATCACGGTGACGACGCCGAAGATCAGCAGGACGCGGATCATCGTCGCGTCGACGTCGGACATCGACAGACCGGTGATGACGACCACACCGCTGCGCCGGGCGGATGCGGCGACCACGCGATAACGGCCCAGGCCGTCGACGTTTATGGTCGCCGGCGGTCGATTGACCGGGAGCGCGGCCAGCTCAGCCCGTGCGGCGTCGGTCAGTGCGGCACGACCACCGGCGGTGGTGAGGTAACCGGCCTCGATCGGCCCGCCCTGGGTGGTGACCGCTGCGACCATGCCCACCGGCTGGCCCGGAGCGTCCAAAAACACCGGACCCGGTCCCGGTCGGGGGAATGATCGCGGGTGATGCCGCCACGGCGCGGTGGGCGGTTCGCCGATTATCCGCACCGAGCGCTGCGAGGCGTCGCGCAACTGAGTGTCGAGCTGTGCGACCAGGTATCGGTACAGCGCGAGCTCGGTCGCCGCGCCGATTCCGATGCACACGACGGCGAGGACGACGACTTGACCGACCAACAGCCGAAACCGAAGGGACCAAGCCTGGCCCATGGCTAGCGTGCCGGCTTGAGGACGTAGCCGGCGCCGCGGAGCGTGTGAATCATGGGCTCACGCCCGTTGTCGATCTTCTTGCGTAGGTAGGAGATATACAGCTCGACGATGTTGGAGCGACCGCCGAAGTCGTAGCTCCACACACGGTCCAGGATCTGCGCCTTGCTCAGCACTCGCTTGGAGTTGCGCATCATGAAGCGCAACAGCTCGAACTCGGTGGACGTCAACGAGATTGGCTCACCGGCGCGGGTCACGTCGTGGCTGTCCTCGTTGAGCACCAAGTCGCCGACGACCAGCTGCGCGCCGCTGTCCTCCGTCGTGACCCCGGTGCGCCGCAGCAGCGCGCGCAATCGCAGCACCACTTCTTCCAGGCTGAACGGCTTGGTGACGTAGTCGTCGCCTCCGGCGGTGAGCCCGGCAATCCGGTCCTCAACGGCGTCCTTTGCGGTCAGTAGCAGCACCGGGAGCTGCGGGCTCTCTTCGCGAAGTTTTCGCAACACGTCCAGCCCGCTCATGTCGGGCAACATCACGTCGAGAACGACAACGTCCGGCCGTTGCGCTCGCGCGGATTCCAAAGCTGCCGCTCCGTCGCCGGCCGTGGCGATGTTCCAGCCTTCGTAGCGCAATGCCATCGACACCATCTCGGCGAGGACGGGTTCGTCGTCGACCACCAGCACGTTGATCGGGTTCCCGTCGGCACGACGCATGACAATGCGTTCGACGGGGGCTTGGGGTTGGCTCACAACTACCTAGTATGCGCAGCCCCGGTGGGGCGTTGCTATGGCGCTGCTATGTGCCAGCTGTGAGCCAATCTCAAGGGGTCAGCGGGTTAGAACCAGACTTTACGACCGCCCACCGGCCGGCCGACGGCGCCAAGAATCCACAGAATCACGCCAACGACCACGAGAATGCCGCCGATTGTGTACAAGATGCTAAGGCTTGGAACGAGATATCCGATGACGATCAAAACGATCCCGAGAACGATCATGACAACTCCGTTTCAGTATTTGGATTTCAGGTATCCAGTTGATTTTGATTTCGCAGTGATCGGAGTCAGTACCAATAGCGTCTCCCGCCCACCGGGCGACCAACGGAACCGAGCACCCACAACACAGCACCGATAACCAGCAGGACAACACCGATCGTTTGCAGCACAGCCACCTTCAGGACGTATCCGAGTATCAGCAAGATGATGCCCAGGCCGATCATGACGCCTCCATTCCAATCACGTGTTCGATGTCCATGGTGGGCATCGAACTGGGTTGCGGCAGATGACAATCGGTCACCTTCGGGTTCACACCCGCATAATTCAGGGGACCTGCGATCACTGTGACTGCGATAGTGCCCAAAGTGGCACAATTTTGAGCGGTGTTTTTCAGGTAATCCCGTTGGAATGCGGCGATGACGCCGATTACCAACCAGACCACCACCACTGCACTGATTAAACCTCCGCCACGCATCCTGACCTCCGTTGTAGGGGCAAAACCGTAGAGCATAGCTAAGGTACCCAGGGCTTTAAACGTCCAAACATTTGGACCGAACATCTGAATAACCGACAGAGGAGCTAATTCCGGTGGCGGGGCCCTTCAGCGGGTTTACCGGGATCGCGACGCCAGATAGGTACTTGAGTACCAGAAAATCGGCGAGTCGCCGACAACATGACCTGGGCGGTAACTAGCGGTTCAGCAAATCAGGGCCGGCGCGCAGAGGTGAAGACCACGTGGGGCATCACGTCATCGTCCGGAACAGTGCGCCCATGACGGGCCAGCAGATCGGCCATGCCGATTGTCGATGCGTCCCAGCCATGCTCGCCCAGCCAGTCGATGATCTCGGTGCGCTCCTCGGGATACCAGAGTTCTTCCACGTTCGGGATCTCGGTGCCGAGCACCTCGGCGGCCGCGGCACGGAAACGCTTCGACTGCTCTCGCTGTCTGGCCAGCAGATCGGGGTTCACTGCCTGCTTCGAGGGCCCATTGGTGGCCAGCCGGCTGCCCGCAGCGCTGAGCGAGTCGATCCGCTCGAACAGCAAGTCCTGGGCCGCCGCCGGCAGATAACGCAGCAGCCCCTCGGCCGACCACATCGTCGGCACGGATTCGTCAAAGCCCGCTTCCCGCAATGCCGTTGGCCAGTCGTCCCGCAGATCGACCGCGACGCTCACCAGTCGCGCGGTCGGCTGGGCGCCGCGCTGTGCCAAGGTGCTCGACTTGAAGTCCAGCACCTTGGCCTGATCAAGCTCGTACACGGTGGTACCGGCGGGCCACGACAGCCGCCAGGAGCGTGAGTCCAACCCGGCCGCCAGGATCACCACTTGGCGAACACCGGAGGACACTGCGTCGAGGAACAACTCGTCGAACCATTTGGTGCGCACCGCCATGAAGTCGACCATCGCCTGGGTGTGCGCTGCCAGATCGGGAACAAGATCGGTCAGTGCGGCGGACAACTTGGGATCCGACGTCAGGCTCCACATGCCTTCGCCGGCCGCGTCCAGGAATGCGCGGGCGAACGGATCCTGGATCAGCGGGTTGTCGCTGTCGGTCTCGGCGGCGCGGGCCGCGGCCACGCCGAGTGCCGTCGACCCCACACTCTCGGTGATCTCCCAGGAATCGTTGTCGGTCCGCGGCATCGTCGAATCCTCCTCTTAGTAGCCAGCATCGGACACTACCGGTGCCCGCTGTGAGAAAGCTGGGCCGAGTGTTGGCGGAAACCGCCCGGCCGCCGCGGAGTAGCTTCACCTTCGTGGAGGAGCTCAAAGCCCCGGACGGCCTCGCCGAGTGGATGTCGAAGCAGGGGCTGGGCGACGGCCCGCTGGAGGACGTTTCCGCGATCAGCGGCGGAACGCAGAACATCATGTTGCGGTTCACCCGGTCGGGCCGGCCGTACGTGCTGCGCCGCGGGCCCAAGCATCTACGTCCGCGCAGCAACGTCGTGATCATGCGCGAGACGCAGGTGCTGGCGGCACTGGCCGGGACCGACGTGCCGCATCCTCGCCTGATCGCCAGCTGCGACGACCCCGGCGTGCTCGGCGATGCGGTCTTCTACCTGATGGAGCCGATCGACGGGTTCAACGCCGGCCAGGAATTGCCGGAGCTGCACGCCGCCGATCCGGCAGTGCGGTTCGAGATGGGGCTGTCAATCGCCGACGCTCTGGCCAAGCTCGGGGCGGTGGACTACGCCGCGGTGGGCTTGAGCGATTACGGCAAGCCGGACGGATTCCTGCAACGCCAAGTGCCACGATGGCTTTCGGAGTTGGAGTCCTACAAGGAATTCGAAAACTACCCTGGCCCAGACATTCCCGGCGTCGAGGAGGTGGCCAGGTGGCTCGAAGATGGCCGTCCGGCGGCGTGGACACCGGGCATCATGCACGGCGATTACCACGCGGCCAACGTGATGTTCTCCCGCACCGGCCCTGAGGTCGTCGCGATCGTCGACTGGGAGATGTCCACGATCGGCGATCCGCTACTGGACCTCGGCTGGCTGCTGGCCACCTGGGGGCAGTCTGCCGCATTCGGCGGAACGCTTTTCGAGAAGGGCGGACTGGCCGCACCCAACGATCTGGTCGAGCGTTACGCCCGCAACACGACCCGCGACCTGTCGCACGTCACCTGGTACACCGTGCTGGCCTGCTTCAAGCTCGGCATCGTGCTGGAGGGCACCAACGCCAGGGCCAGCGCCGGCAAGGCGCCGAAGGAGGTCGGCGACATGCTGCACGAGGCCACGGTGCGACTGTTCGAGCAGGCGCTGACGCTGATGGAATCCGCATGATCGATTTCGACGTCCCCGCCGGCACTGCGGCGCTGCGCGACGAAATCCGCGCGTTCGTCATCGACAAGATCGTGCCCTACGAGACCGACCCCCGCCTGACCCGGCACGGTCCCGACGACGCGCTGCGGACCGAACTGGTGGAGCTGGCCCGCGATGCGGGGCTGCTGACATTCCAGGCGCCCAGCCGTTTCGGTGGCCGTGAGCCGTCGCACCTCGAGCAGGCCGTGCTGTTCGAGGCGGCCGGCTGGTCGACGCTGGGCCCGATCGCGCTCAACTGCGCTGCGCCCGACGAGGGCAACATGTTCCTGCTGGGCAAGGTCGCTGACCCCGAGCAGATCGACGAATTCCTTATCCCGGTGATCGATGGACGGCAGCGGTCGGTGTTCGCGATGACCGAACCCGGCGGCGCCGGTTCAGATCCCAACCAGCTGGCCACGACGGCGGAATTCGACGGCAGCGACTACGTCATC
>DASXJI010000265.1:0-3197 GCA_036497495.1 Mycobacterium sp. | reverse complement strand
TCAGTCGGCCGTACCCAGACATCCTTTGCAGCAGTGGTTTTCAATGTGTACGCCGACGGGCCCGGCGCCAACACATAACCCAGGCCGCCGAGCATCGGTGCGTAGCCGCCGCGTTGGGCAACTGTGAACAGACGCATGCCCGCCGGCCCTGCGGAGAATTCACCGGCGTGGCTGGTGGGCGCGGACGAGAACTGCGGCAGCTCCTGGCCGACCCACTGCCACGGCATCGCCGTGATGCAGGCGGCCAGCTCGGCCAGTCGCTCCGAGGAAAGGGTCGGTCCGACAAGCGTTTGCCCGCCGATGGTCGGCCTGATCAACAACGACGAGAGATTCGCCAGCAGGTGCGAGCGTTCGCTGTCGATGCCGCCCCAATAACTGGGCGTGCTGGCGAGCAGCGGCGATTCCCCGAGCAGCAGCGTGGCCAGTTCAGGTAGGAATCGTTGCAGCCCAGCACTTTCCAGGATGCCGCTGCCAACGGTGTTGACCACGGTGACCGTCCCGCGGTGCTGCGCCTCGACCAGTCCGACCACCCCGAGCCGCGAGTCGGCGCGCAGATCGAGCGGGTCGGTGTACGTCGCGTCCACGCGGCGGAACACCACGTCGACGCGTTTGAGGGTGCCCAGCGAACGCATCCATAACTTGCCGTCACGCACCACCAGATCCGCGCTCTCCACCAGTGGAAAGCCCAGCAGTGTCGCGAGATACGCCTGATCGAACGAGGTTTCGGAGTAGATACCCGGACTCAGCACAACCACCACCGGATCTTGCACGCCATCGGGTGCGGCGTCGATCAGTGCCAGGCGCAACGCCTGCGCGAACGGCGTCGTGGGCCGCGGGCCAACCCTTTCGTAAAGGTCGGGCAGCGCTTGGGTGAGCACCCGTCGGTCGGCCAGCGCATAACCGGCGCCCGACGGGGCCTGGGTCCAATCGGCATTCACCTGGAAACTGCCATCGGACAGCCGGCTCACATCGCAGGCGTGCATGAAGAGTTGATGGTGCCCTGGCACCTCGATTCCGTTGGCGGCGCGGACATAGCCGGGGTGGGCGAACAGCAGCTCGGGTGGAAGCACGCCCTCGGTCAGCGAACGACGGCTGCCGTACAGGTCGGCGAGCACGGCGTTGAGTACCCGCGACCGCTGTACCAGCCCGTCCTCGAGTGCTTCCCAATCCGGAGCCGACACCACCAGCGGCAGCGAATCCAGGCGCCACGGCCGTGGTTCACCCTGGCCGCCGGCAGCGGGCTGTATCGCCGGGTCGACGCGGGTATAGGTGATGTCGTCGTTGTCCACCAGCTGGTGCACCGCGGAGCGCAGCCGCTGCAGCCCGGCCCGGCCGCGGTCACCAACCGCGTCGGCGAGCTCGGTCCAGGCGGGGCGCACGTTGCCGGCTTCGTCGACGAACTCGTCGTAGCCGATCCCGGGGCCACGTAAGCCGGGCGGGCGTAGGTCGAACAGGGCGTCCTGGGCGCGCGTTGCGCGGTATCCGGCCAGCAGCCGGTCGACGTCGGTGCGGTGGTGAAAGGTTGCCGACGCGCCGCTGGGATGCAGAATCATTTCAAGCCATGTCGCCGATAGCCATTACCGCAGGACGGTACGCACGCGTCGCAGATCGAGGATGCCCGGCGCGCCGATGTCTGTGGAAATTCGCGCCTGCATCTCCCGGACATCAGACAGCTCGAGCTTGCCCGGGGTGAATCCGGTGGCTTCGAATCGTCGGGCGCGCCGCGACTCGGCCTCGACGGCATTCACCGGCGGTTCGTCGTAGGCGCGCCCCCCGGGATGGGCGATGTGGTAGGTGCAGCCACCGCGCGACGTCGACGTGGTCAGGTCGACGAGCTCGAACTGCAGCGGACCGTCAACGGTGATGCTCGGATGCAGCGCGCTCGGCGGTTGCCACGCCCGGAACCGCACACCGCCCACGTGCACGTCGGGATTGTCGGTGGCCAGCAGCGGAACCGGGTAGCCGTTGCAGGTCATCAGATAGCGGTGCCGATCGGCGCCGATGATGCGCACCTGGATGCGTTCGATCGACGAGTCGACATAGCGTGCGGTGCCGGTGGCAGTGGACTGCTCGCCGAGGGTGTTCCACGGCTCGATGGCTCCGCGCAGTTCGATCTCGACGCCGTCGAACACCGCGGTGCCGATGCGCGGAAACCGGAACTCGGTGAACGGGTCCAGCCAGTTGGTCTCGAAGGCGATGCCCTGCGCACGCAGATCCGCGGCGACATCGGCGATGTCGTGAATCAGGAAGTGCGGCAACAGGTATCGTCCGTGCAGGTTCGGACCGTGCCGGATCAGGGGAGCCCGCAGCGGTTCCTCCCAGAACCAGGCCACCAGTGACCGCACCAGGAGTGACTGCACCATCGCCATCCGCAGATGCGGCGGCATCTCGAAGCCGCGAAGTTCCAAAAGGCCCAGTCGGCCGCGCGGGCTGTCCGGGTTGTAGAGCTTGTCGATGCAAAACTCTGCGCGATGCGTGTTGCCGGTGATGTCGGTCAACAGATGCCGAAGGGCCCGGTCGGTGACCCACGGTTTGGCTGAGGCGCCCTCGGAAAGCGAAGTGATTCGGTCGATTTCGGCGAAGGCGATCTCGAGTTCGTAGAGCGCCTCGGCGCGCCCCTCGTCCACCCGCGGCGCCTGTGACGTGGTGCCGACGAATCGCCCGGCGAACAGGTAGGACAACGCCGGGTGCCGCTGCCAATAGGTCAACAGCGAGACCAGCAAGTCGGGCCGGCGCAGGAGCGGCGAATCCTTCGGGGTGATGCCGCCCAGCGTGATGTGGTTGCCGCCGCCGGTGCCACTGTGGCTGCCGTCGAACTGGAACGACTCCGTAGCAAGGCGGGCCAATCGGGCTTGTTCGTAGAGCGTTTCGAGTTGACGGCTCTGCTCGGCGAAGCTGGCGGTGGGCGCGATGTTGACTTCGATGACACCCGGGTCGGGGGTGATCGTCGTCGACGTCAGCCGCGGGTCCGGCGGCGGGTCGTAACCTTCGATGACGACCGGGCAGCCGGTCTTCGCCGCCGCGTCGTGCACCCGGCCGATCAGATCGACGAAGTGGTCCAGCGCCTCGGTCGGCGGCATGAATACGTACAGCAGCCCGTCGCGCACCTCGGCGACCATCGCGGTGGTCGGCGCGGTTTCGTCGTCGTCGACCTCCGCATCCTCGCTGGACGGGTGCAACTCGTCGCCGACGGTGGT
>DASXJI010000264.1:0-3049 GCA_036497495.1 Mycobacterium sp. | reverse complement strand
GCGACACCGAGCGCGTCGCCGATTGTTGGCGGCGGCCTTCGGTTGTCGTGTTCGACCACGTCGACCGACGTCTGGAATTGCGTCTGCCGGAGATTGTCCATGTAGGAGCCGGACAGCGGCGCTTCATCGGACCGATCGAGTTGCCGGACGAAAGATCCGACGCCTTGCCGACGTTCGATGTAGCCCTGCTCGGCCAGATCGGCCAGCGCCCGTCGCACGGTGATCCGGGACACCCCGAACTGATCGCACAGAGACTGCTCGGTCGGCAACGCGTCACCGGGAGCGATGGCGCCGCGGGCAATCTCGTCGTGCAGCACCAGGAAGAGCTGGCGATGCAACGGCACCCCGGCACCGGCAGTCACCGCACCGCTGCTCTCCTGCATGAGCATCAATGCTGTCACACCGCCCCTTGCCGTCGAAGTCACAAGTTGTTATAACTATATAACAACTAGACAGCCCGGCAACCCCTTCGACTACAGGAACGACGATGCCCGCGACCGCTGTTCACCAGCACCCCGCGACCGACCCGGACGGTCCGACCGGACGACTGGCCACGTGGGTCGCCGGCCTGACACTTGACGACATCCCGCAGACTGTTGTCGAACGCGCCAAGCACCTGCTCCTCGACGGCTTGGGCTGCGGCCTGATCGGCGCGCAATTGCCCTGGTCGCGGGTAGCCACCCGCGCCGTCCTCGACCTCGAGAACAGCGGCGACACCGCGGTCATCGGCACCGGCGAATCCACCAGCGGACCGGCCGCGGCCGTGCTCAACGGGACTTTCATTCAGGGCTTCGAGCTCGACGACTTTCACCCCATCGCGCCGGTACACAGTTGTTCGCTTGTCATTCCCGCGCTGCTGTCGACAGCGACCGCGCAGTCGCGAACCACCACCGGCGCGGACTTTCTGCTCGCGGCGATCATCGGCTTCGAGGTCGGCCCGCGCGTCGGCTACACATTGCACGGCGCACAGATGCTCGACCGTGGCTGGCACTCCGGCCCGGTGTTCGGCACCCATTCGGCGGCGATGGCTTCGGGCAAACTGCGCGGGTTGTCGCCGGCCCAGTTGGAGGACGCACTCGGCCTGGCCGGCACGCAGTCGGCGGGTTTGATGGCCGCGCAGTACGAGGCGATGAGCAAGCGCATGCACCACGGCTTCGCGGCCCGCAACGGTTTTTACGCCGCTGGGCTCGCGGCAGCCAACTACACCGGCATCAAACGGGTCTTCGAGCGTGAATACGGCGGATTCCTCAGTGTTTTCGGCGAAGGCCACGAACCCGACGCGTCGTTGCTGACCGACGAATTGGGAGAACGGTGGGAGACCTCCACCATCATGGTCAAGTCCTACGCGGTGATGGGCGGCCTGCATGGAGCCGTCGACGCAGCGCGTCAGCTACGGGAATCTGTTGTCGCCGAAGATATCTCGAAGATCGACATCACGGTCGGTGAGACCGTGTACAAGCACGGGTGGTGGGTGCCCGAGCGGCCGCTGACCGCTATCGGCGCCCAGATGAACATCGGCTACGCGACTGCGGCCGCGCTGCTCGACGGTAATGTATTGCCCGAGCAGTTCACCCCGGCGCGGCTGGACGCCGACGACATCTGGTCGTTGATCGGCGTCACCCATGTGCATTTGGACGAGTCACTCGCCGACGCCCCGCTGACCGAGCGGTTCCGCACCGACCTCGCCGTCACCACCCACGACGGCGACGTCCATCAGGTCCGCGTCGTCGCGCCGCACGGTGCGCCGTGGGACCCGGTCACCAACGACGAGCTGATCACCAAATTCCATGCCTTGGCCGATCGCGTCACCAGCCGCGATCGCGCCGCGGCGATCGAACGCGCGCTGGTTGATCTCGAGAACCTCGACGACGTCAGCGACCTGATCAATCTACTGGCCCCGCCGGTCGCCGGCGCACTCGACTGATAGGACAACAGATGGCAACCACGTCTGCCCGGCAGAACTTACGCACCTTGCTTGATCGCGGCGAACTCATCGTCGCGCCAGGTGTTTTCGATGGGATAACGGCGCACCTGGCCCGCCGCACGAACCAGGCGGCGGCGTACATGACCGGTGCCGGTGTTGCGGCATCCGGATTCGGCCTGCCCGACATCGGACTGGTCACCGCCACCGAGATGGCCGAACGCGCGCGGATGCTGGTCGGTGTGCTCGGTGACGTCCCGCTGATCGCCGACGCCGACACCGGCTACGGCACCGCGATGAACGTGGTGCGCACCGTCCGGCTCTACGAGCAGGCCGGCGTCGCGGCAATCCAATTGGAGGACCAGGTATTCCCGAAGCGCTGCGGGCACTTGGACGACAAGCACGTCGTCGACGCCCCGGAGTTCGAGCAGACGTTGGCCGCCGCACTCGACGCCCGCAGCGACGACAACCTGCTCGTCGTCGCGCGGACCGACGCGCGAGCTCCGCTCGGCTTGGACGCCGCGATCGAACGGGCGAATCGATACGCCCAAGCCGGTGCGGACGTGATTTTTGTCGAGGCCCCGCAAAGTATCGAAGAGATCGAACGCATTGCCCGTGAGGTCAACGCGCCGCTGCTGATCAATCTGGTGCTGGGCGGCATGACGCCAGTGGAATCGGCGACCCGGCTGCAGGAGCTGGGCTACGCCATCGCCATCCACCCCAGCAACCCGCTCGCCCGCGCGGTCCTCGGCATGCTCAAAGGCCTGTGTGAACTCAACGGCGGCAACCTCGCCGACCATCTGCCAAGTAAGCCCGCCGAATTCTTCAACCTGGTCGGGATGGCGGAATGGCTTGACCTCGACGCCAAATACGCACGCTTGGAGGAAGTCCGATGAGCATGACCGTCATCGAGAAGATCTTGGCCCGCAAGGCCGGCCTGGACCGGGTGTCAGCGGGCGAGACGGTCGTCGTGGACGTCGATATGACGGTGCTGATCGATCTGCAGTTCGCGACGATGTGGCTACAGCCGCTTCGCATCCATGATCCCGACAAGCTCGCGATCGTGATGGACCACGCGGTGCCCGCGCCGACCATCAAAGACGCGGCCGGCGGACCGCTGGCCCGCAA
>DASXJI010000263.1:0-12489 GCA_036497495.1 Mycobacterium sp. | reverse complement strand
GCGGGTTGAAGGCCGCCCACTCCTTCTGAGCCTCGGCCGCGCCTGCGACCGCGGCGTCGACGTCGGCCGACGATGCCATCGGTACCTTGGCCTGCACCTGGCCGGTGCTGGGGTTCATCACGTCGGCAGTGCGCTTGGACTGTCCGGCCGTGTGCTGGCCGTTGATGAAGTGCGAAATCTGTGTGGTCATGAGCCTGTCTCTCGCCTGAATGGCTGAATACTAGGATATCCTAGTAAGTCACCGGGACACCATGCAAGTGGGGTGGTCGCGGTGCCTCCGCGAGGCTGCGGGCAGGTCGTGATGTCGTCGTCAAACGCGATCTGCCAGCAGTCTGGGCGCTGGGTGCTGGTCCGTCAGGCGCCTGGGCCGGGGCCGAATGCCCCGAGCAGAAACTCGTCGAACACGCGGTCGTGTTCGACTTCGAACGCCTCGCGGAAGGTGACTCCGGCGCTGGACGTCAGGTAGCGCTTGGTGGCTTCGAGGGCGGCCTGCGGCGCTTCGGCCATCACTCGAGCGATCACCATCGCGCGTCCTCTACGACTGGCGTCGCAACTCTTCGATGAAGACTCGGGTCTCCTCCCATGTGGGCAGCAGGCCCGCAGCCTGCACCTGCGCGAGGGTGGGTGCTTCGCGGTCCCGGTCCGACAGGATCGGCTCACCATTGACGACGGTCCAAGTGATGTTCAGTGCTGGGTCGAGGGCGTTGATCGTGTGCTCACGCTCAGGGGCGTAGCCGACCGAGCACAGATACATCACCGTCGAATCATCTTCCAGCGCAAGGAAAGCGTGACCCAGGCCCTCGGAGAGATAGACCGTGCGGCGGTGACGGTCGTCGAGCATGACCGCATCCCAGCGCCCGAATGTCGGTGAACCGACCCGAATGTCGACGACCACGTCGAACACCGACCCCCGCAGGCAGGTGACGTACTTCGCCTGACTCGGCGGCAACTGCGCAAAGTGTACGCCGCGCAGCACCCCTGCTGACGATACCGAGCAGTTGGCCTGGCGCACATCGAGCCGGTGTCCGGCGAAAGCCTCGAACTCGGGGTCGGTGAACCATTCGAAGAACACCCCCCGCGCATCGGTGTGCAGTGCTGGGGTGATCTCCCACGCACCGGGCACAGCCAGTTCGCGGACCGTCACTGGCCACGCCCTTCGTAGCCGGCCTCAACGCCGTCTTTCAGTGGGCCCCACCACGATGCGTTGTCGCGGTACCACTTGATGGTGGCGCGCAGGCCGTCGTCGAAGTCAGTGTGCTTCGGGCTCCAGCCCAACTCCTCGTACAGCGGTGACGGGTCGATCGCATACCGCAGGTCGTGGCCGGCACGGTCGGTGACGTGATCGAAGTCGTCGGGATCACGGTCCATCAGCCGCAAGATTGTCCGCAACACCGACAGGTTGTCGCGTTCTCCCTCTGCGCCAATGAGATACGTGCGCCCGATCTGACCGTCGGCCAGGATCCGCCACACCGCACTGTTGTGGTCTTCGACATGGATCCAGTCACGAACGTTCGCACCGTTGCCGTAAAGCTTGGGCCGCCGCCCGGTCAGCACGTTGGTGATCTGACGCGGGATGAACTTCTCCACATGCTGATACGGCCCGTAGTTATTGGAGCAGTTCGAAATCGTTGCCCGCACACCGTAGGACCGCACCCACGCGCGCACCAGCAAGTCGGCGGCGGCCTTGGTCGATGAATACGGGCTCGACGGGTTGTACTGCGTCGACTCGGTGAACCGGGCGGAAGCGTCCATCGCAAGGTCGCCGTACACCTCGTCGGTCGACACGTGATGCAGGCGCACCCCAGCCGCGCGCACCGCCTCCAACACCGTGAACGTGCCCACCACGTTGGCGCGCAGAAACGGCTCCGGATCGTCTAGCGCATTGTCGACGTGGGTTTCGGCAGCGAAATGCACCACGGCGTCGGCGTCGGCGACGAGCTTGGACACCAACTCCGCGTCGGTCACATCGCCCTGCACCAGCCGGATGTCGTCTGTGACCGGGGCCAGCGACTCGCGGCTGCCGGCATAGGTCAGGGCGTCGAGCACCGTCACCGCGTGCTCGCGCGCCGCGCCATGCACAAAATTGGCGCCGATGAACCCGGCGCCGCCGGTGACCAGCAGTCGCATGGTCAGACGATATCTGGTCGAGTGTCACCCACGCGGCGTCGCCCTAGGGGTTGTCAGTTTGGTCAGCATCGACGGCAACGTATCCGGGGTGCCGAGCAGCTGGATTGCGTGGTCGGTGCCCGATTCGAGGAGCGCGTTGAGGCGTTCGGCGAAGTCGGACGGTGCCATGGGCCACTATCAGATCACCAACCGTCGCTTGTTGGCATAGTCACTGAGATCCAGATCGAAGTCGACCACCGCGTTTATCCGCGAGTCCGCGCTTCTCTAGGGTGTGGTCAGGTAGCCGAGGCGAACGGTTTCGGCGGCGCCAGGACGACGACAGGGGGCGTGTGATGGCCGACTGGCTGGTAACCGGTGCGGCCGGCATGCTTGGCGTCGACTTGGTGGGTGCGCTTCGGGGCCGAGGCGAGTCCGTGACCGCATGCACCCACGCTGACCTCGACATCACCGATCCGGGCGCCGTCGAGTCGATCGTCGGTACGCATGACGTCGTCGTGAACCTCGCGGCGTGGACAGCGGTCGATGATGCCGAGGCCCACGAGGGCGAAGCGACGCTTGTCAACGGGACCGGACCGACCTACCTGGCTGAAGCCTGTGGCCGGATCGGCGCACGGATGATTCAACTGTCGACTGACTACGTGTTCTCTGGAACCGCGACCGAGCCGTACCGCGAGGACGCGCCCACCGAACCCATCAACGCGTACGGGCGCAGTAAGCGAGTCGGCGAGGTCGCTGTCCGGAGCATCCTTCCCGACTCAGGGTTCGTCATCCGCACCGCGTGGCTGTATGGCGCACACGGGACAAACTTCGTCACGACGATGGCCCGGCTGGCTCAGGATCGACCCACTCTCAACGTCGTCAACGACCAGCACGGGCAACCGACATGGACGGTCGACGTTGCAGACAAGCTGATCACCCTCATCGACTCCGATGCTCCGGCAGGTGTCTACCACGCCACCAGCACCGGTCAGACGACATGGTGCGGTTTGGCCCGTGCGGTGTTCGAAGAGCTCGACCTGGACCCGGCGCCAGTTCGGGCCACGGACAGCGCGTCGTTCGCCCGGCCGGCACCACGGCCGTCCTACTCGGTCCTGGGCCATGACGCGTACCAGCGAGCCGGCCTAGAGCCGATCCGCCACTGGAGGGAAGCGCTTCACGACGCCGCGCCGACGGTCTTGGCTCAGTTTCGGTCCAGCTCGGCGTAGAACGCCGTTGCCTCCTCAAAACTCGGCAATACACCGAGCTCGGCCGCCTCTGCCAGCGTTGGCAGTGCTGCATCCTTCGGAGACGGCAGCGACTTGAGCGGCCGTCCATCGGGGTCCGTCTCTGGCGAGGCGATGGCAAGCGCGGGATCGAGCGAGTGGATACCGTTCTCGCGACCCGGCGCGTAGCGCGCTGAGCACAGGTAGACAACGCTGGAACCCTCGACCATCGCCATGAAGCCATGCCCGAGGCCCTCGGCAATGTAAACCGCTCGCTTGTTCTGGTCGTCGAGCACGATCGAGTCCCACTGACCGTAGGTTGGTTAACCGATGCGGACATCCATGACGACGTCCTAGACTGCTCCACCCACGCACACGATGTACTTCGCCTGGCCCGGGGGTATCGCGGCGAAGTGCACGACACGTAATGCACCTGCCCTCGAGGTTGACCAGTTGGCTTGGTGAAGATCGAGCGGATGCCCGACGTGCTGCTCGAGCAGGTCCTGTCGCAACCATTCGAGGAAGACACCGCGGTCGTCTTCGTGCATCGATGGTTCGAATATCCAGGCTCCCGAAACCGCCAATGGCGTGACTTGCACGTCGCCTCCTAGGACTTGCGTGCGCCCAGCAAAGCAAACAGCCACAGTACCGGACTTGACAATCCACTCGCCACGGGTGCGAAGCCTGGACAACTACCCTACGCCCACCGTTGCCCTTCGGCCCAGCACGTCCACAGCGGCCGTCGATTCGCCAGACATGCACCAGATAAAATTAATTACCTCGTACTCGCGGCATACAGCTCGAGATTACGAACAAACAGTGATCTATGGCTATCTGGAGAATATTTGCTATTCTCGCAGAATCTTGTTAGCTATCGCTTCGAGATACGGCAGTCTTGCCAACCAGGGCTTCAACAATTCCGAGAGGCGGTGGCGCACCGATGCCTGAAGGAGTGTTCGGACGCAGCGACGCTGAGATCGACCAGCTGGTACGTGGCAAGCAGTCGGGTATCGCAGTGGTCGGCTTCGGCTACATCGGCACTGTGATCGGCGCTGTACTGGCCGAGCGCGGCTGGCCGGTCACCGGGATCGATGTGCGGCAGCACATTGTCGACGAGATCAACCTGGGCACCACCAGCGTGCGGGAGCCCGGGCTGGACGAGCTGGTGGCCAACAACGTGCAGGGGGGCCGGCTTCGTGCCACGACCGACTTCGGAGCCGTCGCGGACAACGACTTCGTCATCGTGACGGTGGGTACGCCGCTCGGTCCGGACTTCGAGCCGATTGTCGACGACATCGAAGCGGCGGCGCGCGCTGTCGGGGAGCAGCTGCACGCCGGCCACCTCGTCACGCTCAAGAGCACCGTGCCGCCGGACACCACGGAGAAGCTCGTGCTGCCGATCCTCGAAGAGATCTCGGGACTGAGGGCCGGAGTCGATTTCGGCCTGGCGTTCTGCCCCGAGCGGCTCGCCGAAGGTCGGGCCATCCGCGACCTGACGTCGATCCCGGTCGTTGTCGGTGCCGTCGAGGAACGCAGCGCCCGCGCGTGCTCCACGCTGTGGCGACACACCCTGGGAGTGGACTCCGTCGTCGTTGACGACCCGCGGACCGCCGAGATGATCAAGCTCGCCGACAACTGGTGGATTGACCTCAACATCGCGTTGGCGAACGAGCTCGCCAAGGTGTGCGACCGGCTCGGGATGGACGTTCTCCACGTCATCGAGGCTGCCAACACGTTGCCGAAGGTCAACCACAACGTCAACATCCTGATGCCGAGCATGGGCGTCGGTGGATACTGCCTGACGAAGGACCCGTGGTTCGTCCACCACCTCGGTCAGTCCCTTGGTTTGGAACTGGCGACTCCGCGCACGTCGAGGACTGTCAACGACACAATGCCGGCCTACACCTACGAGCTCGTCAAGCAGCTGCTCGCCGATCAAGGCAAGGCACTGGAGACCAGCAAGGTCGCGATCCTGGGTATCGCCTTCAAGAACAACACCGGTGACTGCCGCCTCACGCCCACCAAGTACACCGTCGAGCTGCTCGAGCAGGCCGGCTGCGACCTGTCCGTCCATGACCCGTGGGTGACCGACGAGGAGGCGCTCGCGGTGACGAAGATCCCCCTGACCGCAGACATCGAGTCGGCGGTCAAGGATGCCGACGCTCTGGTGTTCCTGACGGGCCACCGGCAGTTTCGCCAGATCCCGGTGGTCCAGCTCGCCGAGCTGGCGACCGACAAGTGTGTGTTCCTCGACGGACGGAACAGTTTCGACCCGGCCGAGGTGCGTGCCGCCGGGCTACTCTACAAAGGCATCGGCCGATAGCCAGGCGGCGAACCGACAGCGGGGAAAACGAGCGAGTATGTCGAATGTCGTCGTAACGGGGGGCTACGGCTTCATCGGGTCGCACCTGGTCTCGGCATTGCTGAACCGCGGAGACTCGGTCACGGTCTTCGATCTGGCGAAGAACAGCCGCGACAGCAGTATGGACTTCGACCGGCACGCCAACTTCCGGTTCCTGCAGGGCGACGTCACTGATCTGGGCGCCCTCGAGGCAGCACTGACGCCCGATGTCGACAAGGTCTTTCACCTGTCCGCGGTCGTCGGCATCAAAAACTATGTCGAGGACCCGCTTCGGGTTCTCGACGTTAACGTGACGGGCACTCGCAACGTCCTCGAGCTGAGCCGTCGGCACGGAACACGGGTGCTGTTCGCGAGCACGTCCGAGGTGTTCGGGAAGAATCCGAACCCACCGTTCGCCGAGGACGACGATCGTGTTCTCGGTTCGACAAAGACCGCGCGGTGGAGCTACAGCACCAGCAAGGCAATGGCCGAGCATCTCGTTTTCGCGATGCACACGACCTACGGACTGCCGGTGACTGTCGTTCGCTACTTCAACGTATATGGTCCGCGTCAAAACCCGATCTTCGTGATCTCACAGAGCATTCACCGGATCCTCAATGGCCGCCAGCCGTTGCTCTACGACTCGGGTGACCAGACACGCTGCTTCACCTACGTCGATGACGCCGTCGCCGGCACCTTGCTCGCGTCCGATAGCGATACCTCGATTGGTGAGGCTTTCAATATCGGGAGCATGACTGAGACGAAGATACGCGATGTTGTCGAGCTGGCGATCAAGCTCGCGGGTGTCGATTCGGTAGCCAGCGCCGAAGCGATCGACACTGGGGCGCACTACGGCGCTCGCTATGAGGACATCCCTCGTCGTATCCCCGACTCGACTAAGGCGCAGCGGGAGCTGGGGTGGCGCCTCGAGGTCGACGTCGACGAAGGGATCCGCCGAACCATCGACTGGGCGCGCGCCAACCCGTGGTACCTCACAGAACCTGCGGGGGTCCGGAGGTGACAATGCGGTCGTAATACGTCCGATCAGCTACGCGCCGTCAGCCTTTCAGCCCGAGGGGTCCGGCCAGCTCGGTCAGCGTCGACAACAGCTTGTCCGCGCCGCCGAGCACCTGAATCAGCACAGAATCGGCGCCCGCGTCCAGGTGCTCGTTGAGCCGCTTGGCGACGTCATCGGCGCTCCCGTGCGCGACCACCGCGTCAATCAGCTTGTCGCTGCCGGGCTTCGCGACGTCCGCGTCGCTGAAGCCGAGCCGCTTCCAGTTGTTGAGGTAGTTGCTCAAGTTCAGGTAGAAGTCGACGGTCTTGCGGCCGATCGCGCGGGCTTCCGCCGCATCGGTGGTCAGCACCACCTTGTGCTCGGGTGCCAAATACACTGTCGGCCCAATCCATTCGCGTGCCTGCGCGGTGTGCTCCGGGGTCGTGAGGTAAGGGTGCGAGCCCGCGCTGCGGTGTGCCGCCAGCTCGTGCACCTTCTTGCCCAGCGCGGCTATGACCCGGCGACTGGTCGGCACCTTCGCGGCGTCCAGCACGTCGAGATACTCCACCAACGCGTCGTAGGGCTTGCGGTACTCCTGGGTGTGCTCGGGATGACCCACACCGATGCCGAGCAGGAAGCGACCGGGATACGCGCCTTCGATGCGGTGATACGACTCGGCCACCTCGCCGGCGTCCGCCGACCAAATGTTGACGATGCCGGTGGCGACCTGCAGCGTCTCCGTCTTCTCGAGGATCGGCTCGACGAATGACAAGTCCGCAGCAGGCGATCCGCCTACCCACACCGCGCCGTAGCCGAGCTTCTCGATTTCGGCGGCCTGCTCCGGCGTCGGCGCTCCGAACGTCCATACCCCCACGCGGCCAAGGTCTGGCTTGAGGTCGGTCATCGTTGTCCCTTCAGTCAGTCAGACGGTCACTTCAGGCCGAGCGGTCCGGCGAGTTCGGCAAGAGCAGGCACCACCTTGTCAGCCGATGTGAGCACCTGCACCGGCACATGGTCCGCGCCCGCGTCGAGATGCTCCTTCAGCCTCGCTGCGATGGCGTCGGTCGTGCCATGGGCCACAACCCCGTCCACGAAGCGGTCGCTGCCCGGCCTGGCCAGGTCTTCGTCAGTGAACCCCAGCCGCTTGAAGTTGTTGAGGTAATTCGTCAGGCCGAGGTAAAGGTCGAGCGCCTTGCGCCCGATTTCGCGCGCCCTGTCGGCATCGGTGGTGAGCACCACCTTGTGCTCCGGTGCGATGAACGCCTCGGGCCCGATGAGCTCGCGCGCCTGGGCGGTGTGCTCGGGTGTCGTCAGGTAGGGGTGTGCACCGGCGCTGCGGCGCGCCGACAACTTGAGCACCTGCGGGCCGAGCGCTGCGACGACTCGGCGGTTCTTCGGCACGCCGTACTCGTCGAGCTTGTCGAGGTAGTCGTTGAGCGCCTCGAACGGCTTGCGGTACGCATGGCCTGCCTCGGGATGGCCGACGCCGATGCCGAGGAGGAAGCGGCCGGGATAGGCCTTGTCGATGCGCTGGAAGGATTCGGAGACGGGGCCGGCGTCGGCGGTCCAGATGTTGACGATGCCGGTCGCCACCTGCAGCGTGGTGGTCTTCTCGAGGATCGGTTCGACCCACTGCAGTTCGGCAGGCGGCGACCCGCCGACCCACACGGCGCCGTAGCCCAGCGCCTCGATGTCTTTCGCCTGGTCGGGTGTGACGCCGCGTCCGAATGATCCGAATCGGCCGAGGTTGGGCTTGCCATCAGTCATGGTTCGGTCAACCCCATGTTCGGGCCGCGCTATTCCTGGCTATTCCGCTGCGGCCGGAAGTTCCGTCGGAGTCGGCGCCTCCGGTGCGGGCGCCACGAATGGCAGCAGGACGATGAACTTGGTGTGCCCCGGCTCGGATTGCACCCGCAGATCTCCGTGGTGCTTCTCCACGACGATCCGGCGGGCCAGATCCAGGCCGAGGCCGGTGCCCTCACCGAACGGTTTGGTGGTGAAGAACGGGTTGAAGATGCTCTCGATGATGTCGGCAGGAATGCCGGGACCGTTGTCGCAGATCTCGACGCGAATCATCTCTTCGTTCTCGCGCATCGTGCGCAGTGTCAGCGTTCCGTTACCGTCCATCGCCTGGACGGCGTTGTCGATGATGTTCGTCCAGACCTGATTGAGATCGCCTGGGTAGCAGAGCAATTGGGGCAGCGACTTGTCGAAATCCTTGACCAGCTTGACCGTGCCATCCTTGCCGACCTTGCCACCGAACATCATCACGGTGCTGTGCAGCAACTCGTGGACGTCTGCGGCCTGGTATTCGGCCCGGTCCATCTGCGAGTATTGCTTTGCGCCCGCGAGCAGCGCGGAGATGCGCTTGCTGGCCTCGGCGATCTGGTTCATCAACAGCTCGGTCTCGATGGTGTACCGCAGCCAACCGATGGCGCCCTGCAACGAGGCCGTCGCGTCAACCTCGTCCACCGACGCCGATACGCGTTCGAGCCAGTCGATGTCCAGTCCGGCGTCGACAAAGGTCGGTGCGTACTCCCATGCGCCGATGATGTTGCGGTCCTCGAGCCAGTCGCCGATCTGTTCCTCACGATCCGACGTCTCGAGCGCGGACAGCTCCACGCCCTTCGACTTGGCGACCTGCTCGGCGACCTCGTCCTGAATACTGACCAGCACCCGCAGCGCCTCGGGGGTGAATTTGCCGTCGGCCAGCATCGCCAGCTTGTGTCGCATACCTGCGACCTTCTCGCGCAGGTCGGCGACCGCCCGCGCCGTCGCTGCTGCTGGGTTGTTCAGCTGGTGGGTGAGCCCGGCCGACAACTGTCCGAGCGCCAGCAGTTTCTCGCGCTGGCCAATGATCTGGCGCTGTCGGAGCCCGCCAACCAGATGGCCTTCGAGCAGATGCACGGCCATCGGGAACTGCGACTTCATGAAACGCGCGAACGCCTCCGCGTCCAGCACGAAGAACCGTGACGGCTTGGTCACTCGGACCGATGCTGCGTAGGCACTTTCTGCGCCGGGTATGTATGCCGACCATGCGCCGCAGTACACACCGCGCTGCGAGGTGCGGGTGGTCTCGATGTCCACGCCTCCCGAGCGCTTGGACATCACCAGTTCGCCGTCGAGCAGGACGTACAAACAGGTCGCGGGATCGCCTTCGGTCACGATTGGGCCGGGCTCATAGCTCTGGATGTGACCGTTGTCGCACAGCGTCTGAAGCTGCTCGTCGGACAGGGCCTCGAACAGGAACAGCGTCCGCAGTTCGTCAGGCAGACATGTTTCGCCCATCACAGCTTCTCTCTCTACGACTCGGCCAGGTAGCGGTGTACCAACATGACCGCCATCGACCCTTCGCCGACAGCGGCTGCCACCCGTTTGGCGGATTCCGCACGCACATCCCCTGCAACAAACACACCCGGCACACTTGTTTCCAGGTGGTGCGGCGGACGGTCCAGTGTCCATCCGCACACGTCACGCAGGTCGGGCCCGGACAGGATAAAGCCGTGGTCATCGCGGGCGACCACACCGTCGAGCCAGTCGGTGCGCGGTTCGGCGCCGATGAAGATGAACATGCGGCCGCAGCCGTATTCATCGCGCTCGCCGGTCTGGGTGTTCTCCAGGCAGATGCGCTCCAGGCGACCATTGCCCTTGACGGCATGGACCACGGTGTTCGGCATTTCCTTGATCTTGTCGTTGGCCCTGATCTGCTGGATCAGGTAATACGACATCGAGTCCTCGAGCCTGCGGCGGCTGACGATGGTCACCGATTTGGCAGTTCGGGACAGATACATTGCGGCTTGCCCGGCCGAGTTCGCCCCCCCGATGACGTACACCTCGTCGTCGTCACAGTCGGAGGCGACCGACGCGGTCGCGCCGTAGTAGACCCCGGCCCCCGTCCGCTCGGCGCAGCCCTCGGCGGTTAGTTGGCGGTACTCCACGCCCATGGCGAGGATCACGGCCCGTGCGCCGATGGCCCGGCCGTCCGACAGATGTACCGTCCTGGCCGATCCGTCGATCTCGATTGCGGTGACTTCGGCGGCGGTGATCAGTTCCGCCTCGAATTTCTCGGCCTGCCGGCGGGCACGCTCAGCGAGCTGTGAGCCCGACAGTCCGTCGGGGAACCCCAGGTAGTTCTCGATGCGGGAACTCTGCCCGGCCTGCCCGCCGGTGGCGGTGCGTTCGATGAGCACCGTCTTGAGCCCCTCGGACGCGCCGTACACCGCCGCGGCCAGCCCGGCCGGGCCGCCGCCGATGACCACCAGTTCGTAGAAATCTTCCGCGGGTGTGGTGGTCAGCCCGAGCGTGACGGCCAACTCCGCATCGGTGGGGGCCACGAGCGTCTCGCCCTGTTCGGTGATCACCACCGGCAGCGTCAGCTCGTCCCGGCCGGCGGCCTCGAGCAGTTGCTTGCCTCGCGGCTCGTCGGCGCGAAACCACGTGTAGTACAGCCTGTTTCGGGCCAGGAACTCACGAACCTCCGAGGATCGCGCGTTCCACGGGTGGCCGATGATCTTGGTGTGGGGGATCGCGCGCTCACCGGTCGACCGCCACGCATCCAGCAGCGCGTCGATCACCGGGTAGA
This sequence comes from Mycobacterium sp., assembly GCA_036497495.1. Lineage (GTDB taxonomy): Bacteria > Actinomycetota > Actinomycetes > Mycobacteriales > Mycobacteriaceae > Mycobacterium. Next base: position 1,240 of record DASXJI010000263.1, on the reverse strand, counting down.
GCTTCTCCTCGGGCGGATCCCACGGCTTCAGCAGGTAGTGGTCCAGATCGACGACGTTGATCGCGTCGATGGCTGCGTGGGTGTCGGCGTAGGCCGTCAGCAGCACGCGTCGCGCCATCGGGAAGATGTCCATCGCCTCTTCGAGGAACTCGATTCCGCTCATCTGCGGCATCCGGTAGTCGGCGACGAACACGGCAACGGTCTCGCCGCGAAGCTTGAGTTCGGCCAGCGTTTCCAGAGCGTCCGGGCCGGATTCAGCGCGGACGATGCGGTAGTTCTCGCCGTAGTGTCGTCGAAGGTCGCGGGCGACGGCGCGGGACACCGCGGGGTCGTCATCGACGGTGAGAATCACGGGTTTTCGGGGCTGGGGAGTGGGGCCAGTCATCGGTTATAAGTATGCTCCCGTCGTCCAGCGGATATCGGGGCCGGGACGGATGCGCTGGCCTGGTACTTCGGTGATTTTGGGGGCGGGCGACCGAGCAGGTAGTATGGACCAACGGTGCGGCATCCGCGCCGGCTCTTGCGTGCCCCAGTTCTGGAATTTCTAGCTACCGGCTCACGTTTTGTAGTCGGTACGAAAGCTGCGCCGACGGGCGCCAAATGATCTAGACGGACACGGAGGATCTCCGAAAAGCAATGGCCAAGAAAGACGGTGCCATCGAGGTCGAGGGCCGCGTGGTCGAACCCCTGCCCAATGCGATGTTCCGCATTGAGCTGGAGAACGGACACAAGGTACTCGCCCATATCAGCGGCAAGATGCGGCAGCACTACATCCGCATCCTGCCCGAGGACCGCGTCGTCGTGGAGCTGTCTCCCTACGACCTGTCCCGGGGCCGCATCGTTTACCGGTACAAGTAACAAAACTACGAGAACAGGATCGAACAAGCCGTGAAGGTGAACCCGAGCGTCAAGCCCATTTGCGATAAGTGCAGGGTGATCCGCCGGCATGGGCGGGTCATGGTGATCTGCTCCGATCCGCGCCACAAGCAAAGACAAGGTTAAGTCAGGGCTTCCGCCAGGACTTGCCCGCGCACACAACTTAATGACGAAATCCCAGTACCACTGAGCTGCCCGGCGCGTCAGCGCCAAAAAGACGTATTAGCGCCGCTCGACACGTCCGGCACGGAGGCCGGACCCCACAAATCGATGACTCCTCGGCCGAGGCCTCGTCGGAAGAGGGAACGGACTGGGACCAGACCTCCGCATAGAAAAGGAACACTGCCTGATGGCACGTCTTGTG
>DASXJI010000262.1:0-13415 GCA_036497495.1 Mycobacterium sp. | reverse complement strand
TCATACCGCCATCTTGCTCCGACGGCCAAACGGCACGGGGTGAGAAACGACACAGCCGGTAACCCGACGGTGAAGACGCCCAAAAGCGTTGACATCTGAGACAGTGGAGAAGGCAGAACGGAGAAGCCATGAACGCAACGTTGACCAGTCCAGAGTTAACCCGGGCTGATCGGTGCGATCGGTGCAGCGCTGCTGCACGGGTCCGCGCCAAGCTTCCCTCCGGCGCAGAGCTTCTGTTCTGCCAGCACCATGCCAACGAGCATGAGGCGAAGCTGATCGAGTTGTCCGCCGTGCTGGAAACCAGCGGCGAGCCGATCGCGTCTTAGACACGACTCGCCACCTGCAATCCTGGCGGTAGCTGCGTTCGTCGGGAATCCTGAACGGGTCATGACCGACCTCCCAATAAAACCTTCGCGACATCACATCTGGCGAATCACTCGGCGGGCGTTGTCGAAAAGCTGGGACGATTCAATTTTTGCGGAGTCCGCGCAAGCGGCGTTCTGGTCGGCGTTGTCTTTGCCGCCACTGCTGCTGGGGATGCTGGGAAGTCTTGCTTACGTGGCGCCGCTGTTCGGGCCGGACACGATGTCTGTGATCGAGCACTACCTGGTGTCGATGTCGAACAAGATTTTCTCGCAGAGCGTCGTTCACGAGATCATCGAGCCGACCATCGCCGACATCGATCGAGGCGCTCGCGGTGAAGTGGTGTCGTTGGGCTTCTTGATTTCTCTGTGGGCGGGATCGTCGGCAATCTCCGCCTTCGTCGATTCGGTGGTCGAGGCTCACGATCAGACCCCGCTGCGGCACCCGGTGCGTCAGCGCCTGTTCGCGTTGGGCCTGTACATGGTGATGCTGCTCTTCGTGATCGTCACTGCCCCGCTGATGGTGCGCGGGCCGCGCAAACTCGCCGGGTTCATTCCCAACGGCCTCCAGGACGTACTGGCCTACGGCTACTACCCCGCCTTGCTCGCCGGTCTGATCGCCACCGTGGTGGTGCTGTATCGCGTGGCTTTGCCGGACCCGATTCCGTCGCACCGGCTGGTCTTCGGTGCGGCCCTGGCCAGTGTGGCGTTCGTGATCGCCACACTGGGTCTGCGTATCTACCTGAGGTACATCACCGGCACCGGCTACACCTACGGCGCGCTGGCCACCCCGATCGCATTTCTGCTGTTCGCGTTCTTTGCGGGCTTCTCGATCATGTTGGGGGCGGAGTTCAACGCCGCCATCCAGGAGGAGTGGCCGGCCCCCCGCACGCACGCCCACCGGATGCGACGGTGGCTGGTCAAGCGGGCCAAGGAAGTCGTCGAAGTCGCGGGCGAGGCAACGAATGACGACACGCCGCCCGTGCACCCCGACCCGGTCAGCTCTTCTTGATTGACTGGTAGATCCGCTTGCAGTCGGGGCAGACCGGCGAGCCCGGCTTTGCGGACTTCGTCACCGGGAACACCTCACCGCACAGCGCCACGACGTGCGTGCCCATCACGGCGCTCTCCGCGATCTTGTCCTTCTTGACGTAGTGGAAGAACTTAGGGGTGTCGCTGTCGGTCCCGTCGTCGACGCGTTCGTCGGTGTCGGTGCGCTCGACCGTCTGGGTCTCCATGGCACATATTGTGCCCGAACCGGACCCGCCACGTGAGCAAAGTTGTGCAACAGTGGAGAAATGAGGCGCAGCCAAGAGCTGGGTTTCGACGACGATGGTCGACCGATCCTCATCACCGCCGCCGCACCCTCTTACGAAGTCCAACACCGTCAACGCGTGCGGAAATATTTGACGATCATGTCGTTCCGCATTCCAGCGCTGCTTCTCGCCGCCGTCGCGTACGGCATGTGGCACAACGGTCTTCTCTCGCTGGCGATCGTCGCGGCGTCGATCCCGCTGCCGTGGATCGCGGTGCTCATCGCCAACGACCGTCCACCACGCCGCGCCGACGAACCGCGTCGATTCGATGAACCAATACGGCGAACTCCGCTTTTTCCCACCGCTGAGCGGCCCGCGATCGAGCGCTACAGCCGCCCGTCGCAGCAACCGGATTCGCACCGCCCGCAAGTCGACGGTTCCGAATAACCCGCTGCCGCAGCGGGTTCTCAGCACATTCTCAGTTCAAGTGGACATTCGCGCACGTCAACGGGTGTGAGATGGCCACCCCGCGGGAACTACTACGTCGGTGTGCTCGTTATACCCGATGACTGTTCACGCTCTGAGGAGGCCGCCATGGCAAAAGCAAACACAATCCGGATTGATGGCGATCTGGATGCTCAAAGCCCAGCCGCCGACCTGGTGCGCGTGTACCTGAACGGGATCGGCAAGACCGCATTGCTCAACGCCGCCGACGAGGTCGAACTCGCCAAGCGAATCGAGGCCGGCCTGTACGCCAAGTATCTGCTGGAGACCCGTAAGCGTCTCGGCGAGAACCGCAAGCGTGACTTGGCCGCCGTCGTCCGCGACGGCGAGGCAGCGCGCGGCCACCTGCTGGAAGCCAACCTGCGGTTGGTCGTGTCGCTGGCGAAGCGTTACACGGGCCGTGGAATGCCGCTGCTGGATCTCATCCAGGAAGGCAATCTCGGACTGATCCGCGCGATGGAAAAGTTCGACTACGCAAAGGGATTCAAGTTCTCTACCTACGCGACGTGGTGGATCCGTCAGGCGATCACCCGGGGCATGGCCGACCAGAGCCGCACCATCCGGCTCCCGGTCCACCTGGTCGAGCAGGTCAACAAGCTCGCTCGCATCAAGCGTGAGATGCACCAGAACCTCGGCCGCGAAGCGACCGACGAGGAGCTGGCGGCCGAGTCGGGCATCCCGGTCGAGAAGATCAACGACCTGCTCGAGCACAGCCGCGATCCGGTAAGCCTCGACATGCCGGTGGGTTCCGAAGAGGAAGCGCCGCTGGGCGACTTCATCGAGGACGCCGAGGCGATGTCCGCGGAGAACTCGGTGATCGCCGAGTTGCTGCACACCGACATCCGTAGCGTGCTCGCCACTCTGGACGAGCGTGAGCATCAGGTGATCCGGCTGCGCTTCGGGCTCGACGACGGCCAGCCCCGCACGCTCGATCAGATCGGCAAGCTGTTCGGTCTGTCGCGCGAACGGGTTCGCCAAATCGAGCGCGAGGTAATGGCCAAGTTGCGCAACGGCGAGCGCGCCGACCGGCTGCGCTCATACGCAAGCTGACCAGCCACCCAGCATCGAAGTATGCCCGTCGCGCCAGCGGCGGGCATACTTTTGCGCTGGAGTGTTAGCGAACCATTGGCGCAGCTGGGCAAGTAGACTCAGCCGCAATGGAGGGTGCGGAATGAACGACCTGGTTGATACCACCGAGATGTACCTGCGGACCATCTACGACCTCGAGGAAGAGGGCGTTACCCCGCTGCGCGCCCGGATCGCCGAACGGCTTGACCAGAGTGGGCCCACGGTAAGCCAGACTGTGTCGCGGATGGAACGCGACGGGCTGTTGCACGTGGCCGGTGACCGCCATCTCGAGCTGACCGACAAGGGCCGCACCTTGGCCGTTTCCGTGATGCGCAAGCACCGTCTGGCCGAGCGGCTGCTGGTCGATGTCATCGGCTTGCCGTGGGAAGAAGTGCACGCCGAGGCATGCCGGTGGGAGCACGTGATGAGCGACGACGTCGAGCGCCGGCTCATGAAGGTGCTCAACAACCCGACCACGTCGCCGTTCGGCAACCCGATTCCCGGACTCATCGATCTGGGCATCGGAGACGGGTTCGGCGCCGAGGACGGCAACCTGGTGCGGTTGACGGAGTTGCCCGCCGGACCACCCGTCGCTGTCGTGGTGCGCCAGTTGACCGAGCACGTGCAGGGCGACATCGACTTGATCACCCGTCTCAAGGACGCCGGCGTCGTTCCCAACGCCAGGGTGACCGTCGAATCCAACCAGGCCGGTGGCGTGACCATCGTTATTCCGGGCCACGAGAACGTGAGCCTGCCGCATGAGATGGCGCACGCCGTCAAGGTCGAAAAGGTCTAACGGCCGGCGACGATGCAGTGGGGGTACCTGCAGCCGCGTAGCGGCGAGGGGGACGCGTAGCGCGATGAGGATGAGCCGGGCCGTCTAAACCGCACGACGTCCGAACGTTCGTCGCGGAGGTAGCCGCACGCCGAGCCGCTCGGCCAACCGGTACCCGGTGACCGCCAGCTCCCTAATGTGCTCAGGCCGCAGGCCCGACTGCAATGCGGTATCGAGCATGCCCGCCATCCGATGATCCGGTTCGCAGCGCAGCGCCTCCTCCAGCGACACCCCTGCCAGTGGTCCGTCGCCGCGGGCATAGGCGCTGAACGCGAGCAACACCAACGGTTCCGCTCGCCACCTTGTGGGCAGGCTGCGCGACAGCAGCGCCCACAGCGCCTCGGCGTCTCCGGCGCTGTGGCCGACCGCCAGGGCGTACAGCGTGTCCCGGACCTCAACGTCGGTCAGGGAACACGCCAGGCCGGCCAACTCGGCCTCGGCGAGTGGCTGTCCGTCGCCGACCCGAGCAGCTGCCGCCATCGCGTCCTCGACATCACGACGCACACAGGCCGTCGGGCTCACCCGGCGCTTCGCGTCGCGCGTCGCGGCGCGTTCGGCGATCAGACCTATGAGCGAGGCACTGCGAGCGCGGTCGTCGACCGCAATGACCGCTTTCAGGTCGGCGCGCCGGGCGTAGAGCCGGCGGCCGTCGAGCACTGCTGCCATTGCCAGCGGTGACGCGGAGGGGTCGTCGATGACGCCCCCTTCGCCGCAGCTGTCCACGCAGTGCCAGCGGCCGCCGACGGCCACCCGGTCCACGACGTGCATCGCCCACAGCGCGATGTCGTGCCGGGACAGTTCGCCGGTCAGCGTCGAGCACAGGTCGCGGTACTGCTCGTTGCACATCGGGCAGCCCGCGCCGTCGTCGTCGACGATCACCGCGATGGCCGCTTCGGGCCCGGCCGCAGCGGCGACCTCGGCCAGATGCCCGATCTGATCAGCGAGCGCATCGGACAGGTCGACCCGCATCACCGACCCCAGTTCACCGCCGTCGATCGATAACAACACCAATGACTTCTCCGGCACGAAGCCCAACACGGCTGGGAGCGCGGCGATCACCGCGCCGGGTTGATTGAGTTCGAAGTCGCGTCGCTGCTTGGTCATAGCGACGACGCTGGCAATCGACACCGTCACCCGCCGGCGGCACACCCGGTGTGACCGGCATGCTGTGGATGAACCCGCGGCTGTGTACAGCGCGTGTCCCAGCAACCGCATTGTTCACGTGCACGTAGCCGGATCCGACGTACGCCCGCAATGCGACGGGCGTATGTGTCAACGCATGGGTTCGATACTCGAATACGACATGGTCATCATCGGCTCAGGTCCCGGCGGCCAGAAGGCCGCGATCGCGGCGGCCAAACTGGGCAAATCGGTGGCCGTGATCGAACAGCGTCCGATGCTGGGCGGAGTATGCGTCAACACCGGCACGATTCCGTCGAAGACGTTGCGCGAGGCAGTGCTCTACCTGACCGGTATGAATCAGCGTGAGCTCTACGGCGCCAGCTACCGGGTCAAGGACAAGATCACCCCCGCCGATCTGTTGTCGCGAACGCAGCACGTCATCGGCAAGCAGGCCGATGTGGTGCGAAATCAGTTGATGCGCAACCGAGTTGATCTCATCCCCGGCGAAGCCCGGTTTCGCGACGAGCACACCCTGCTCGTCGAGGATCGCACCCGCGGCGAGCGCACCACGGTCAGCGGCGAGTGCATCGTCATCGCCACCGGCACCAAGCCGGCCCGCCCCGAGGGCGTGGAATTCGACGAGCAGCGCGTGCTGGATTCCGACGGCATCCTCGATCTCAAGTCGATCCCGACGTCGATGGTGGTGGTCGGCGCCGGGGTGATCGGCGTCGAGTACGCGTCGATGTTCGCCGCGCTGGGCACCAAGGTGACCATCGTCGAGAAGCGGCAGGACATGCTCGATTTCTGCGATCCCGAGATCATCGAGGCGTTGCGGTTCCACCTGCGCGATCTGGCGGTCACGTTCCGCTTCGGCGAAGAGGTGACCGGCGTGCAGGTCGGCGGGTCGGGCACCGTCACGAGCCTGGCCAGCGGCAAGAAGATCCCCGCCGAGACGGTGATGTACTCCGCGGGCCGGCAAGGTCAGACCGACAACCTCGAGTTGGGTAATGCGGGCCTGGAAGCCGACGACCGGGGGCGGATCTTCGTCGACGAGACATTCCAGACCAAGGTCGACCACATCTACGCCGTCGGCGATGTCATCGGCTTCCCCGCGTTGGCGTCGACGTCGATGGACCAGGGCCGGGTGGCGGCCTGTCACGCGTTCGGCGAGCCGGTGCACGGTCTTACCGCGCTGCAGCCTATCGGCATCTACTCGATCCCGGAGATCTCCTACGTCGGCGCCACCGAGGTCGACCTCACCAAGGACTCAGTGCCCTACGAGGTGGGTGTGTCCCGCTACCGCGAGCTGGCCCGCGGCCAGATCGCCGGCGACTCCTACGGAATGCTGAAGCTGCTGGTCTCCACTGACGATCTGAAATTGCTCGGTGTGCACATCTTCGGCAGCAATGCCACCGAGATGGTGCACATCGGCCAGGCAGTAATGGGCTGCCAAGGCACGGTCGAGTACCTGGTGGACGCGGTGTTCAACTACCCCACGTTCTCCGAGGCATACAAGGTGGCCGCACTGGACGTGATGAACAAGGTGCGCGAGCTAAGCCACTTCGAGCGTTAGCACTCGTCCTCGAAGGATTGTGGCGCCGCGTCTCCCGGCCCGCCGGCCTGCGCCCGCGCGAACAGCTGGGCGATGTGCTGATCGAACGGCGACGAGTAGGACAGGTTCTCCGCGCAGCCGCCGCCGTGCAGACCACCGATCACCCCGGTGACGGTCGAGCCGGTGATCCAGGGCGCGCCGCTGGTGCCGTCGACCAGGCCCGCGCACGGCAGCTCGGGATACCCGCCGTCGCTCAGTCCGGTGTTGGCCTGACAGCCGATCGGCAGGCCGCCGACACCCGCTGGGTAAGCGACCACGGTGACCCGGCTGCCCCGCGTCGGCGCGGTACCCAGCGTTAGTGCCGAGCCGACCAGGGCCTCTACCGATCCACCGGCGGGGCGGCTCACCCGCGCGATCGCGTAGTCGACCAGCGGGTCTTTGTTGGCCAGCCAGCGCGGATCCAGATACAGCCCGTCCACGGTCCACATGTCATCGGGTGCGGCCGTGCTGGCGAAGCCCGGAACAAACCGGACCGGTCCACCGGCGCTCAGGCAGTGTGCCGCGGTCAGCACCAGGTTGCCCGCTGCCGAATGCAGCACTGAGCCAGTACAGGCGTGCAGATCGCTGCCAGACAGAAAAACGGCTCCCACCCGCGGATCCGGATCGACGGACCCGGCGGTGACCCGGTTCGTGGTGCCGGTAACCGCCTGTTCGAGTTTGCTGGACGGCGGTGCCGATTGGGCTTGATGTCCGCAGGCGACCAACACCATGGCCATCCCCACCGCCGCTGCCTGAATGCGCATCGCCGTCGATCATGCCCGATTCGGCGGCCGAGGGTGGCCAAGGGCGGTGAAGGACGAGCGTCCCGGCGAATTCGGCGCGGGGCCAAGCGGGTACCCCGTTGGAATGCGGCCAGTGCCGGCCGTGTTTTTCCGCACGTAGGCTGGCAGTCCGGCGCGGGTCTGCCGCCCACTGCCAGTGAATCTGGGGGACACTTATCTGACACGGTGCGGCACGACCGCGACGTGGCGAGGAGGCAACCGATGGGCCACAACGAGCCCCCCGACACACCCGATCGGGGTCAGCGTTTCCAGCCCGAACAGAACGGCATGTACGAGCTCGAGTTCCCAGCGCCCCAGCTGTCGTCGTCTGACGGCCGCGGTCCGGTGCTGGTGCACGCCCTGGAAGGCTTCTCCGACGCCGGCCACGCGATCCGGCTGGCAGCGGGCCACCTGAAACACAATCTGGACACCGAGTTGGTGGCGTCCTTCGCGATCGACGATCTGCTCGACTACCGGTCGCGCCGTCCGCTGATGACCTTCAAGACCGATCACTTCACCAACTACGACGATCCCGACCTCAGCCTCTACGCCCTGCACGACAGTGTCGGGACGCCATTCCTGTTGCTGGCCGGGATGGAACCAGACCTGAAGTGGGAGCGGTTCATCACCGCCGTGCGGTTGTTGGCCGAGCGTCTCGGCGTCCGCCAGACCATCGGGCTGGGTACCATCCCGATGGCCGTTCCGCACACCAGGCCGGTCACGTTGACCGCGCACTCGAACAACCGCGAGCTGATCGCCGATTTCACGCCGTGGATTTCGGAAGTGCAGGTTCCCGGCAGCGCGTCGAACCTGTTGGAATACCGGATGGCTCAGCACGGGCACCAGGTTGTCGGCTTCACCGTTCACGTTCCGCATTACCTGGCGCAGACCGACTATCCGGCCGCGGCGCAGGCATTGCTGGAGCAACTGGCTAAAACCGGGTCGCTGCATCTGCCGCTGAAGGCGCTGACCGAAGCGGCCGAGGAGGTCAAGGTCAAGGTCGACGAGCAGGTCGAGGCAAGTGCCGAAGTCGCTCAAGTGGTGACGGCGCTGGAGCGACAGTACGATGCCTTCATTGATGCGCAGGAGAATCGGTCGCTGCTGACGCGAGACGAGGATCTGCCGAGCGGCGACGAACTCGGCGCGGAGTTCGAGCGGTTCCTGGCACAGCAGGCCGACAAGAAGTTTGACGACGACGATCCGACCTGATCGCCCTCTGGGGCCCGACAGTGAAGTTGGCGACATGACTCAGCGCAAGCCCAATCTTCGCTCGGTGCGAGAGGTCACGCCACAGCTCCAATTTCGGACCCTGCACGGTTATCGGCGCGCGTTCCGCATCGCCGGCTCCGGCCCGGTGATCCTGCTGATTCACGGAATCGGTGACAATTCCACGACCTGGGAGACCATTCAAGCCAGGCTCGCGCAGAGGTTCACGGTGATCGCCGTCGACCTGCTGGGCCACGGGCAATCGGACAAGCCGCGCGCCGATTACTCGGTCGCGGCGTACGCCAACGGGATGCGTGACCTGCTTTCCGTCCTCGACATCGAGCGGGCCACCGTCGTCGGCCATTCGCTCGGCGGTGGGGTGGCGATGCAATTCGCTTACCAGTTCCCGCATCTCGTCGAACGATTGGTCCTGATCGGCGCCGGCGGCGTCACCAAAGACGTCAACATCGCGCTGCGGCTCGCGGCGTTGCCGATGGGCAGCGAGGCGCTGGCACTGTTGCGGCTGCCGTTGGTGCTACCGGCATTACAGATCTTCGGGCGCGTGGCCGGCTTGGTCTTGGGCTCCACGGCCATCGGCCACGACCTGCCCGACGTGCTACGGGTGCTCGCGGGCCTACCGGAGCCGATGGCCTCGGCGGCGTTCACCCGGACACTGCGCGCGGTCGTCGACTGGCGCGGCCAGAGCGTCACCATGCTGGATCGATGTTATTTGACGCGATCCGTTCCGGTGCAGATTATTTGGGGCACCGCCGATGTAGTAGTTCCCGTCAGTCATGCCCACATGGCGCACGCTGCGATGCCGGGCTCCCAATTGGAAATCTTCGAGGGCTCCGGGCATTTTCCGTTCCACGATGACCCCGAGCGATTCATCGAGGTCGTCGAGCGTTTCATCGACACCACCGAGCCGTCCGAGTACGACCAAACCGCTCTTCGCGAACTGCTCCGCACCGGCGGCGGCGCGCAGACCGTCTCCGGGTCGGTCGATACCCGCGCCGCGGTGTTGGAGGCGATGGGCTCCGACGAGCGCAGCGCCACCTGATCCGCGTCGAGGTGACGCCGTACAGTCGGCTTCATGAGCGTCGACGTCACGGTGTTGCGGGTTTTCACCGACTCCGCGGGCAATTTCGGTAACCGACTCGGTGTCGTCGACGCCGCGACAGTCGAGCCGAATCAACATCAACGCATCGCTGCTGAATTAGGCTACAGCGAAACAGTTTTCATCGATATGCCCACCGCGGGTTCCACCACCGCCGATGCACGCATCTACACCCCGCTCGTCGAACTTTCGTTCGCCGGACACCCGACGGTCGGGGCGTCGTGGTGGTTGCGATCGACCGGTACGCCGATTCACACCCTGCAGGTGCCGGCGGGAGTGGTGCAGGTGCACTACGACGACGACATCACCATCATCAGCGCCCGCTCGGAATGGGCGCCCGAGTTCGCTATCCACGATCTGCAAAGCCTCGGCGAGCTTGCCGCCGCCGATCCGGCCGACTTTCCCGACGACGTGGCGCACTACCTGTGGGCGTGGGTCGATGAGTCCGCCGGATCGCTGCGGTCCCGGTTTTTCGCCGCCAATCTGGGTGTGCCAGAAGACGAAGCGACGGGCTCGGCGGCCGTGCGGATGAGCGACTACCTCAGCCGTGACTTGAGCATCACCCAGGGCAAGGGATCGGTGATCGACACAACCTGGAGCCCGCACGGCTGGGTTCAGGTCGGCGGTCGCGTCGTCAACGACGGCGTGACGCGGATCAGCAGCTGACCCTCAAGTCCGGCGGCGCGGTGGACGCCGATCTCCGTCACTTGCGGGGATGTCACGATCGTGGCAAACGATGCGGCGGAGGGATATTCGACCAGCACGCAGGTGTCCCAGACGTCGTCGACCTCGCCGATCACCAGGGACGCGATATCGCCGCCGAACACCACTCGCCCGCCGTTGCGTTCGATGACGTTCTGCATCGCGGCGCCGTAGAGGTCGTACGCTTGACGACCGGTCAGATCGCTGGCGCGTCCGTCCGAGTAGGCCGCCTTCGCCCGGAATTTGAGCAGGTTGAGCATCACGACGGGAGTGTCAGAAGCATCCGTCATCAGCTCTTCGACACGGGAACGCGTTGGGTAGATATGGTTTTCGACATCCACGTTGTGGCCCTCTCAGGTTGTCGAGCGAGGCGCAGACATTCAGCCTTTGCGGCGCAGCACCGCGCCAAGGTGATGCTGCACCGGTTGTCCGACTGCGCCCATCTGCAGCGAATAGGACAGCTCGTCGCCGTCGAGCTGGAAGCGCCGGCCAAGTGAGGTCACCTCTTTGGCGGTCGGTGTCAGACCGACCTGCGTCGTGGTCATCTCGAGCTCGATCGCGGCGCCGTCGACCGTGTAGGTGCCGACCTCGATTTCGGTGACGCCGCTCGGGTGGGCCAGCACGAGCTCGACCTGACCGGGTCGCGGTACGCGAAGATATCCCGTCTCGGCGTGCAGCGGCGCCCCGTCGGCGGCGGCTTGGGTTTTCTGTCCGTAGACCAGAAACGGCTTGCCCACATGAGAAAACGTGACTTCTTCGAGGTAGTCGAATGGCTCGATCGTGGGGTATTCACCGGATCCACTCCCCTGCCATAGCCCGAGCAACGGCGCTAGCGCTTGCAGGTTGGGGTGCAGCTCGGGTGGCATTCGGTCAGCCTAGTCCGGCCCCGACACAGGCGGTGGCGATGCGGGCTATGCGGCGTGGACATCGGGCGTGCGGACGTGCTCGGGACGAAAGCCGCGCCCGACGATGATCGGTGGGATGAACTGCAACGGTCCCCGTCCGATGATCTTCGGAACCCGGATCGGCGACAGGTCACCGTCCAAGTTCGGTTCGATTGCGTTGTTTTGCACGAACACCTGACCGGCCTGAATGATCCTCGCCGGCAGCTCACGACGGCGCTGCACCTTCGCGAGATGGGCTTCGGTCAGCCGGTTTTCACGTAGCGGGCCACAGAGGATGTTGGCCGCGGCCACCGCATCGGCGACCGCCAGGTTGATGCCGACGCCGCCAACCGGTGACATCGCATGTGCAGCATCGCCGATACACAGCACACCTTTGCGCCACCAGGTTTTCAGCCGATCCACTCGCACATCGAGCTGGCTGGTGTCGTCCCACGAGTGCAAGTCCTTGACGTGTTCAGCCAAGTTGGGCTGCACGGAAACCAGCCGCTCTTTGAACGCCTCCAGCGATCCGTTTTGCGGGTTGGCACCTTTGGGCATGACGTAGGCAATTTGCCAATAGTCGCCCCGGTAGATCATGGCCATCATCAGACCCTTGCGGACCACCCCGACGAGTTCTTCGGGGTCACCCGGACGCCAATTCAGCCGGAACCACAAGACGTCTATCGGCGAATTCGCGCTCCCGATCTGCAGACCGGCCGCGGCGCGCACCGCGGATTTGCGTCCGTCGGCGCCGATCACAAGATCGGAACGCACCTCGAGTTCCGGGGTCCGCACCCCGACGACGCGGTCGCCGTCAAAGACCAGATCCGTCACCTCGGCATTGCGGAGCAAGGTGAATTCCGGGTAGGCACTGGCCTTTTCGGCGAGGAAGTCCAGGAAGTCCCATTGCGGCATCAGCGCGATGTAAGGCTGTTTGAAACCAAGCCGCGAGAGTGCGCTGAAGTTTCCGAAAGTTCGGAGCGTCCCGTCGGTGTCGAAAGCCAGACGCGTGACTTTGGTGTGCGGGAGACGCAGAAACTCGTCGATCAACCCCAGTTCATCCATGACCCGGAGCGTGCTGGGATGTACGGTGTCGCCGCGGAAGTCGCGCAGAAAGTCATTGTGCTTTTCCAACACGGCGACGTTGACCCCGGCGCGGGCCAGCAGCAGCGCGTGCACCATGCCCGCGGGGCCGCCGCCGGCGACACAAACCTGGGTCTGCAGAACCTGCGTCATGCCCCGACCCTACGACGCGCCGGTCAACCCGAAGCGGGCACCTGCCGGTGGGCACGCAGCGTCTTGATCTCGCGCTCGAAATCCTCTGCAGACTCGAAAGACCGGTACACCGAGGCGAATCGCAGATAGGCGACTTCATCGAGTTCGCGTAGCGGGCCGAGGATCGCAAGGCCGACTTCGTTACTGGGCACTTCCGGTGATCCCCCGGCTCGTACCGCGTCCTCGACCTGCTGGGCCAGTAGGTTGAGCGCATCGTCGTCGACCTGACGGCCCTGACACGCCCGGCGCACGCCGCTGATCACCTTCTCGCGGCTGAATGGTTCGGTTACACCGCTGCGTTTGACGACGGCCAGTACCGCGGTTTCGACGGTGGTGAATCGGCGACCACACTCCGGGCACGAGCGGCGGCGCCGGATGGCCTGACCCTCGTCCGTCTCGCGGGAGTCGACGACCCGGGAATCGGGGTGCCGGCAGAACGGACAATGCATGGCCGCTCCTTCGCCGCGCTGACTTCGGGGTGTCCCAAGCCACCACGAGCGTACCTGCGTGCACGGCTGCAGGCCTAGCACCGCCGGATGTCGCGCCTGGTAAACGGCTCAGCCCACCGGAGCGATCAGCGTCTGGCCCGCGGTCACCGCCGACGAGTCGAGCTCGTTGAGTTCGCGGATGCGGGCCGCGACCTGACCGGTCGGCGCATCCGGCGCCACCCGAGCGGCCAGGCGCTGCAACGTCTCCCCCGGCTCGACCCGC